>NZ_JASNGE010000017.1:0-103060 GCF_030164735.1 Bacillus sp. RB3 | reverse complement strand
GAAGAAAATTTAGCCATAAAAAATGCACCTCCAATTGTTAGACTGTGTCTAACAATTGGGGTGCACTTCAATTATATTAGATGGCTTTTGTATGTTACGTGTATAAAGTTATTTGAAAATAACGATCGAATAATAGGTGAGATTATAACAATATTTGTGTAAGAGAATAAAAAATGTAGATAATTTCGATTTTCAAAAAAATCAATTTGAAAATATGTTTTTATTTTGCAACTAAATATGTTACTATATGTGTGATAAAAACAAAGAGGTCTGACATCTACACTCCACATAATAATACTCTAATGATTTGAAAATTCAAAAAAATCAAAATTTAAAATAATAATTGTATTAATGATTAGAGTAAAAATAAGGGGAATGGAGAAATTATGGAGAAAGACACTGCTTTGTAAGGGGCATATTTTATCATCTTGAGCAGAGAGGAGGATGCATAGCATATTGTAAAATATAGAGATAAACAATGAAAAAGTGCTATGCAAATGAAGAGCATGAAGGGACGTTTAAGGCCAGGTGATACGGTAGCAATTGGTTTAATGCTATTTGCATTATTTTTAGGAGCAGGAAATTTAATTTTTCCGCCAGTTTTAGGTCAACAAGCAGGAGAGAATGTTTGGATTGCTACAATAGGATTCCTTGTAACGGGAGTCGGATTACCCCTACTAGCTGTAACAGCTGTCGCGTTTGTAGAGGGGGACTTGAAAGCGCTATCTTCTAGAGTCCATCCTATATTTGCGTTTATTTTCCCATTGATTAGTTATTTAGCAATTGGACCATTTTTCGCGATTCCTCGTACTGGAGCTGTTTCGTTTGAAATGGGTATGAAGCCGTTTTTATCAGAGGCAATGGTTTCAGAGTGGTACATGCTATTTCTTTTCACGATAGTTTTCTTCGGAATAACGTGGTATTTATCATTAAATCCATCTAAATTAGTGGATTGGTTCGGAAAGTTTCTTACACCATTATTAGTATTAATTGTCGCTGTTATTGTCGGAAAGGCAATTATTGATCCAATTGGAGAGCCAGCTGCGCCGTTAGCTGCTTACAAAGAAAATGCTTTCTTTGGTGGATTTATTCAAGGATATTTAACGATGGATGCAATTAGCGCGCTCGTATTCGGAATTGTCGTTGTACAAGTTATCCGCTCTAAAGGGATAAAAGAGAGTAGTCAAATTGCAAAAATAACAGTAGTATCAGGTATTATTGCTGTACTTGGTTTAACGTTAATTTATTTATCACTTGCTTATCTTGGTTCAACAAGTACATCACTTGGTATCTCAGAAAACGGTGGTCTTATTTTAACGAATGTTGTAAATGAGCTATATGGGACGAGTGGTAAAATTTTATTAGGGCTTGTTATTATACTCGCTTGTTTAACAACTTCTGTTGGGCTAACATCTGCGTGTGCGGGTTTCTTTACAAACTTATTCCCAAAACTTTCGCATAAAACGATTGTAACAATGGTATGTGTATTTAGTTTAATTGTATCTAACCTAGGTTTAACGCAATTAATCGCAGTAACATTACCTGTGTTAATGATCATTTATCCAGTTGCAATTGTATTAATCGTACTTTCTTATTTCCATAAGTGGATTGGGAAGCGTAATACAATTTATATTGGAGCTATTTTAGGTGCATTGTTAATTAGTTTCTTTAACGGTTTAGAAAGTGCGAAAATTAAAATTGACGCGATTTCTAATGTACTACAAATGTTACCGTTATATAACGAAGGAATCGGATGGTTAATTCCATCATGTATTGGCGGGATTCTCGGTTTCTTCTTCTATAAATCAAATGAATCAAGTGAATTACAAAAGAAAGGTGCTTAGGCACCTTTCTTTTTTTGAAGGGGATTTTTGTATTTTGTCTAAGTAATAATTGGGGGGAATGATAAATGGCTAATTTTGAAGATTTTTTAAATTTGGATTTGAGAATTGGAACTGTAATACATGCAGAGGAATTTAAAGAAGCGAGAGTACCAGCGATTAAACTAGCAATAGATTTTGGAGAAATCGGGATAAAGCAGTCAAGTGCTCAAATTACGAAAAGGTATAGTCCAGAAGATTTAATCGGTCAACAAATCGTTGCTGTTGTAAACTTTCCACCAAAGCGTGTAGCTGGATTCAAATCAGAAGTACTTGTGCTTGGTGGTGTTCCTGAAGCTGATGATGTTGTGTTACTTCAGCCTAATATGAAATTGCCAAATGGAACAAAAATTAGCTAGGGTGAAGGTAGGGGCTAATATGGATATCGGACGAGAATATTTACAATGTGCGATTTCGAACTTTAAAGCAACAAAGAAACAAGGGGAACGGGCACTTTCTCAATTATCATATGAACAAATACAATGGTCTTCTCATGAAGAAACAAATAGTATAGCGATTATTATTAAGCATCTGCACGGTAATATGCGTTCTAGATGGACGGATTTTTTAACGTCTGATGGTGAAAAAACAGATCGTAATCGAGATGGTGAATTTGAAGGATGCTATCACTCAAAAGAAGAAACCCTTATAGCTTGGCAAGAAGGATGGAAATATGTTTTTAATACGATGAATACTTTAACGCCGGAACACTTATTGAAGACGGTATACATTCGCGGTGAAGCACATACTGTCATGCAAGCAATTGAAAGGCAAATTGCTCATTATGCATTGCATATTGGTCAGATTATTTACATTGGGAAGATGTTAAAAGAAAATGAGTGGGAATGTTTAAGTATTCCGAGAGGTCAGTCTGCGCGTTATGTAGAGAAAAAACGTTCAACATAATAATAAGAAAGAAACCGATAAAAAATGGGGAAAAAGAAAGTCAGCCAAATAATAGATGGTTCTGTAATCATAAGAATACTGCCAAAAATAATTCCATATATAATAAGAAAGAAATTGAAAAGTGTATTCACAGGGAGAAATCGTGAGATAAACACTTGCTGTCGTTTAAAACAATCACTGTGAAATAAATAAAAGCGGAAGTACCATGTGGCTGTAATAAGGTCTTTCTTTCTCACAATTCTTTTTTTGCATGTATGACAGATAAATGGTGGTTGCATTTCATTACGCTCCATTTTTTATTTTCATAATAATGTGAGACAAAATTAGGTACAAAGTGTATGTTCCTATATACGCTCCTGCAATAAGGAAAAATGGATTCAGTAAAATTCCATGAATGCTCGTCATGAAAACTAAATCTTGTATTAAAACATCGTATATATTAATGGAAATAATTGTACCGAGTACATACAGTGCCAAGTACGCAGAAATATGTAGCACAATAGAGATTTTTGGTTGCTTAGCGGACAAATAAAAAATGAATGATAGAGCGATTGGTAATATTCCTATTAATAGCTTCAATTCATTTCACCTCATTAACAATATAGCCGAAATTTTAACGGTCTATTCTCTAGGGCTTGTACATAACTTGAAATAGAGAGGTGATAGTATGAATCGGGGCTTTTTTTTTATGAAGTTTACAAATATGCGTAAGTTAGTTTTATTTGTTATTACTACAGTGCTAGCGACTTTTTTTCTTATTAGTCTGATGGTAACCTCTATGAAAGAGACAAAGTCAACGTATTTATATAATTGGTTAAATGAGTTATCGATGAATGGTTACATGTATGTACTTGGAAAAGAGAATCATTATTTTACACAGGAGTATCGAAATTTGAATCAAGATTTTTCAATTTCTTCTTTTCTCTTTTCTATGGCTACAAATATTCGCTTTAATGATGTACGCAGTTTTGTCGGGAAAGAGCTCCCGGGGTTTGGTAAGTACGATACAGAAATTGTTATTGCGGGTGAGGGTACAAATTATTCTAACTTACCGATAGAGTCGAGTGTTCCTCTTGAAGAAGTGGTGAAGGAACGGACTAGTGGAACTGGACAAGCACCTAAACAAGATACGAGTAAAGAGAAAAAACAGCCGTCCCAAACGACCGGGAAGAGACAAGTTGCGTTTATTTATCATACACATAGCTGGGAATCTTATTTACCTTTACTTAACTTAACGAATGACCCGGATCCGAATAAAGCAACGAGTTCTGTATCGAATATTTCTATATTAGGAGATCGTTTCCGTGAACAACTAGAAGGTGAAGGGATTGGAGCTACTAACGATAAGAGTGATGTTGGTCAAAAGTTAATAAGTAAAGGTTTAAACAGTAATAGTTCGTATAAGATGTCACGAGAAATTGTGCAGCAAGCTATGGCTGGAAATAAAGATCTTCAATACTTTTTTGATTTGCATCGTGATAGTGCCCGAAAGAATGTAACGACAAAAACAATTGGAGATAAATCATATGCAAAGCTTGCATTTGTAGTAGGGAAAGGAAATAAAAACTATGAAAAAAACTTACAATTAGCGACAGCTTTACATGAGGCGATTAATAAGAAATATCCAGGAGTGAGCCGTGGGGTCATTCAAAAAGGGTTCCAGACAGGAAATGGAATCTATAATCAAGACCTATCAGGACAAGCGATATTAATAGAAGTCGGCGGTGTAGATAATACAGAGGAAGAATTGAATCGATCAATTGATGCACTTGCTAAAGCATTTGGTGAATATTTTTGGCAGGCAGAAAAAGTGAATGGATAAAGTGAAACGTGAATTAGCCAGGACATCTATCGATAATTATTAGCTCACTTCAATCTTGAAAAAACGTAAGTGTAATGCTTGCGTTTTTTCTTTGTAATGGTGAGACGTCACAGAATAGACATAATTTGTCGTTGTTATAGTAATATCGAAATTTGTCAATTTATAGTAGGAGATTTACAAAGGAATTTTCGGGAAAGTAGAGAAAATCTTTTTATAAGGAAAACTTTTTATTATGAAACTGGTAGGGTGATTGAAGTGATTAGGGAAATCGAAATAGAAGATGCAGCATCATTTTTGCAATTAAGTAAGCAATTAGATGAAGAAACGAAGTTTATGCTATATGAACCAGGAGAAAGGAAAACTACAGCTGAGCAACAAGAAAAAATGATCCATCGATTTATGGAAAATGAATATGCAACAATATTTGTAGCAGTTGAAGATGAGAGGATAGTAGGTTTTATATTAGTGAATGGAAATAACATTCAAAGAAAGAGGCATGTGGCAAGCATTGTAATTGGTATTTTGCAAGAGTATAACGGGCGAGGTATTGGGACTAGATTGTTTAAAGAGGTTGAGAAGTGGGCAAAATTACATGATGTATGGCGTTTAGAATTAACAGTAATGGCCCACAATACAAGAGCTCAGGCACTATATAAAAAAGCTGGATTTGAGAAAGAAGGTGTCAAAAAAGCTGCTCTTATTATCGATGGAAAGGGCATCGATGAGTATGAAATGGCCAAATTATTAAAATAAGAGGTCGTTATATGAAAAAAAGATGGGCACTACTTGGTATTGTAGCTGCAATAATTATTATTGGAGTAGCAGGAATCAATTATAAAATGTATAAGGATAAGCAGGCGCGGGAAGTAAGTGTAAATAGCATATTTCCGAAAGCGAAAGAAACGATTGCTAATATGGATGGGGATATTGCGGTAATTAATAATCCGAATTCAATGCTTGTACTTGTAAATAAAAGTAGGCGTTTACCAGATGGGTATAGACCGCCAGATTTAGTTATTCCGAAAGTGCGCTACTCTAGTGAAGGTGATCAAGAAAAGAAAAAGATGAGAAAAGAGGCAGCGAGGGCGCTTGAGGATATGTTTCAGCAGGCTGACAACGAGCGTATTTTTCTTTTTGCAGTTTCTGGATTTAGATCTTTTGATCGACAAAAAGCATTAAATACGATGTATAAAAAACAAGACGGGGAAGCAAAAACAGCAATGTCTAGCGCGGTTCCTGGCACAAGTGAGCATCAAACTGGACTAGCTATGGATATTACGTCTCAATCTGCTAAATTTCAGTTAGAGACGGTTTTTGGGGAAACGAAAGAAGGTCAGTGGCTTTCTGAAAATGCCCATAAATTTGGTTTTGTTGTTCGATACACAAAAGCGAAAGAAACGATTACGGGTTATCGGTATGAACCATGGCACGTAAGGTATGTGGGAAATCCACAAGCTACATATTTGTATGATAATCAACTGACGCTTGAAGAAGTAACAGAGTAAATGATTGAGGGGAGAGACGTATAATGACGATGTTATATAAGAAAAAAGTACATGCATATATTACAAGAGAAAAAGAGGGGGTTATGCAATTACTTGTTTTTAAACATCGTGATATACATGAAGCTGGTATTCAAGTGCCAGGAGGAACGGTTAATGAAGGTGAAACGTTAGAAGCGGCTATATTGCGTGAAGTACAGGAAGAATCCGGATTGCGTCATTTATGCATAGAACGTTTTTTAGCAGATTACATCATACATATGAAAGAAAAACAGGAATATGAAAAACGCCACTTTTTTCATGTAACTTTACTAACAGATGTAAAGGATACTTGGGAACATATTGTAAGTGCTGGTGAGGAAGATAAAGGATTAGTATTTTGCTACGAATGGGTTGATATTGCAAAATGCCCTGAATTAGCTGGGAAACAAGGTGAGTTTTTACATTTGTTAGATGAAGTATACGCACAGTAATGTAAGAGTCTGAAGCGAAGGTTAATGCGTTTCAGACTATTTTTATTTTTCGGGAAATTAAAGGTGTTTAAATAAGGAAATTGAATTTCTTTAAAGGGATATTAATTAAGCTAGCTTATGCTTTTGAACAAGCGACAAAGCATAGAAAAATCCCCAACTTATCATGAATAGAATAAACAAAGAGGACAGGAATCCCTGTCCTCTTTGTTTTAGTGATTAAAGTGAAATATCGTTCTGCTCTGTCTTATGATATTTTAATAAACTAAAGGATAAACAAGCGGAACATAAAATAAGAATAGAAGCGATGATATAAATTGTACGAACACCGAACATATCAGTAATAATGCCAATGCTAAGCATAGATAGTCCAGAGGCTGTTGAAAGAAGTGCACCATGTGCTGTATACATTTTGGATAATAAAGCAGGGGCGACACTTGATTGTAAAACAGTCGTTTGGGAAATATCTCTAATTTGATAACATGGTCCCATTAGAACACATAGAAAAAGCGCAATAAATCCGCTGCTTGTCATACCGTATAAAAATGTAAGAATACTAAACATAAGAGAGCCAATCGACATAGATCGTATTAAATTGTTTTGAATATAGGAACTCATTTTCCAGGCTAATAGACCACCGATTAACGTGCCAACATAATAACTTGTATTAATATATCCCCACCATTCTTCGCCCTTATGAAGGATAGTCGTAACGTATGCCATCGTAATAGCACCAATCCATATTGTCCCTGCGAAAGTTTCGATTAAGTCCATATATGTAACGGTACGGAGAGAAGGATTTTGAAATAGGAGTTTCCAACCTTCCAATAAAACAGTACTTTTGGAAGAGGGAGAATCTGCTATTCTTTCAGTATGTATGGAACGTAATGAAAAATGTAATGCAATGCATCCGAAAATCATTAAAATGTTATTAATCATGAGTGTAGAAGTAGCGCCAATGAGAAGAACGACAATACTCGTAAATGAATAAGCAACGGCTTGCACAATTTGTGTTGAAAAGGAAAAGATACTATTTACTTTTACTAATTTTTCTTTCGGTGTAAGGCGCGGAAGAATACTGTATAATAATGGAGCACTCCACCCACTACATAATGAAATGACAAAAATAAAAGTTAATAGAGCTATAATGTTTGTGGATAAGACCGGGAACAAAATCATTAATAATAGTAAAAAGACTGTTTTCAGCCATTGGAGCGTATATAACAGCGTATAAGATGGAAAACGATTTATTATAAGTGGTGCAGAGATGTTAGCAATTAGATTTGTGATAACTTGTAATAATGGAAAAAGAGCAGTAATAGTAGCTGATTTAGTTGCTATATAAATATGAGTTGTAATAATCATTACATATACGATGTCAGCGAGAGTAATGCATATTTTGGAACCTAAATAGTAGATTAGTGACAGGTTTCTCAATAAGATTATCACCTCTATAAAAAATAGTATTTAGTAATTAGAATAATTGTAATTTAAAAATTAAAATTTTTAAAGAATTTAATTTTTTGTCACTTTTTGAAAGGGATTTTCATGTATAATGAAGAATATATTGATATAGTATTATATTAATGATCATTGTAACAGTGAGTATGTACAATAGCTTGTAGCAAACGCCCAAGTGTAAGAAAGGGCGGATAAACCATTCTTTTCTTCATATACATATAGAAAATGAGAAAGAAAGTGAGGGTTGCATATGGCTGCTTGGGTAATTTGGTTTATAATAGCTGGTATTTTATTTATCGCAGAAATGTTGTCGATTACATTTTACATGCTTTGGCTTGGAATTGGAGCTGTTGTCGGAGGTCTTATTGCTTTGTTTGCTCCTGATGCACTACTGTTACAAGTTACTGTTGGTGCAATTGTAAGTTTAACTTTGACATTCTTTACGAAAAGAATTTCAAAAAACTTTCGAGAAGCAAAAGGTTTTACTGATACAGTAGATATGCTTGTTGGTAAAAAAGGGATTGTTATGCAAGCGATTACAGATGAAGCGAATGGTATTGTGAAAGTGGATGGAGATACTTGGACAGCTATTGCAGATTCTTCAATTGATGCTGGAGAAAAAGTCGTTGTTATAAAGAGGCATAGTACTATATTACAAGTGAAAAAGGAGAGTGAATAAATATGGTAGCATTAACGTTAACGATTATATTCGCACTAATTGTAGTTACATTTATCGCATTAACAATTAAAATTATTCCTCAGCAAAAAGTTGGGGTTGTTGAAAGATTTGGTAAGTTTCAACGTATCATGCACCCAGGGTTAAATATTTTAATACCAATTGTAGATCGTGTTCGTGTATATCATGACTTACGTATTCAACAAACGAATGTACCACCGCAAAAGGTAATTACGAAAGATAATGTTCAAGTAGAAATTGATACTATTATTTTCTATCAAATTGTTGAACCAGAACTTGCGACATATGGTATTTCAAACTATGAATATGGTGTTCGTAATATTACTTCAGCAACGATGCGTCAAATTATCGGTAAAATGGAACTGGATGAAACGTTATCTGGTCGTGAAAAAATTTCAACAGAAATCCGCTTAGCGCTTGATGAAGCAACAGAAAAATGGGGCGTACGTATTGAACGTGTCGAAGTTGTTGATATTAACCCGCCAAAAGATGTGCAAGCATCAATGGAAAAACAAATGAAGGCTGAGCGTAATAAACGTGCGATTATTTTAGAAGCTGAAGCAGCAAAACAAGATAAAGTCCTTCGTGCTGAAGGGGAAAAGCAAAGTAAAATCTTGATGGCTGAAGGGGATAAAGAAGCGCGTATTCGCGAAGCTGAAGGTATAAAAGAAGCAAAAGAATTAGAAGCGCAAGGGGAAGCAAGGGCAATTGAAGAAATCGCAAAAGCAGAACAAAATCGTATTGAATTGCTTCGTGAAGCGAATTTGGATGAGCGTATACTTGCTTACAAATCATTTGAATCATTAGCTGAAGTTGCAAAAGGACCAGCAAATAAAGTCTTTATTCCGTCTAATGCAATTGAAACACTTGGTACTCTTGGGGCAATTGGAGAAATATTTAAAGAAAAACAAGTGAAGAAACTACCTTCAAATGATACAGGAAAAGAACAATAAAAGTGAGGAAGAGAAATGGGATACCATTGCTCTTTTTTTTGCGTATATTCCGAAAAGCTTGTACATATCCATGTATAAAGAAGGTGATGCAGTGAAAAAGTATGCAACTCGAATACATGGGAAGAAACTGATTTCGTTACTCCTTTTATATGCGCTAATAGTAATTATGATAGCGTCGATTTTGACGTCATTTTTACATACAATGAAATCGAATTATGCAAATCAATGGTTTGGAAAAGTATCGATGCAAGGTTTTGTTCAAATGATAGAAAGTGAGAATCGCTATTACGGATTTGATTATTTTAAGAAGAATAAAAGAGAGTCAGTTGGAAATTTAATGTTCTCTATTGCGACAGATTTGAAAATTAAAGATTTAAGAACATTCGTCGGTAAAGAAGTACCTGGTATGTCAAAGTATTATTCTAATATTATCGTAGCTGGGGAAGGGACAAACTTGACGAATATCCCAAATGAATCTAGTGTACCGATTGAAGAAGTAACGAAAGAACGGGAAGTAGCAAAAGATAAAGTTACAGAAGCGGAAAAGAATAATCCGGTTCAGAAAAAGAACGGAGCGAAAAAAGGTGAAAGTGCAGTATATATTTATCATACACATAGCTGGGAATCCTTCTTTCCATTATTACCAGGGGCTACGGATCCATCAAGTCCAGATGTAAATGTGTCCTTACTAGGGAAACGTATGAAAGAGCAACTTGAAGGACAAGGAATTCCGGTAGTTCACGATAAAACGAATATGGGTGATTTATTAGCGAGTAAAAAATGGAAATGGCCGCAATCATATAAAGCGTCTCATGAATATGTAAAAGAAGCATTAGCACAAAATAATAAAATTGCGTTTCCAATTGATATACACCGTGACGATCAGCGTAAGAAAGTAACAACAAAAGTAATTAACGGAAAATCGTATGCAAGATTATATTTTATAATTGGGATGGAAAATGAAGGCCGTGCTGAAAATGAAAAAATTGCAAGAGCGATCAATAGTTATTTAGATGAAAACTACTACGGATTAAGTAGAGGGATTTTTCCCAAGTATAAAAAAGATGGAAATGGCGTTTATAATCAAGATTTATCGAAAAATGCGATGTTAATTGAAGTTGGTGGTGTTGATAATACGTTAGATGAATTATATAACACAATTGATGTGTTAACAGAAGCGTTTAGTAAATATTATTGGAATGATGCGGAAAAAGTGAATGGATGAGGGACGGGAGACCGTTCCTTTTTTATTTTGGAATCTTAAAATGTGATATAATGGAATTTTATGAATGTTAAATAAAGGGAGAGAGAAACATGCAAATACTACTAATACGCCACGGAGAATCAGAAGCTGATATTTTACATGTGCATGAAGGTCGAGCTGATTTTGAGTTAACTGACAAAGGGAGACAACAAGTACAAAGACTTGTACAGAAAGTGAAAAAAGATTTTGCGCCAGATTTCATTTGGGCAAGCACATTAAAACGCGCTCGTGAAACGGGTGAAATATTAGCAGAAGCAATTGGTTGTCCAATTCAATTAGAAGAGGAATTAATGGAGTTTAATAATGGAGTGCAAGCAGGCTTATCATTTGAAGAAGCAAAGAAATATCCAGAGCCAAAGTTTCTTCATGACCGTTTTGAAAACGGAGAATCATTTATTGAGTTTCGAATGAGAATAGAAGGAATCTTTTCTAAAATTATGATAGAGAATACATATGATCGAATTGCAATTGTTGCCCATGGAGGCGTAATTAATAGTCTATTACGTGCATTTTTCAAAATGCCAATTTCAATGGACTACTATTTCAAAATGGGAGATACGGGAATAAGTTTAATTGAAATTGAGGGTGAACAAAAAACGGTGCATTTCATTAATGATACGAATCATTTGGACGGGATGTAAAGACTTATGTACAAAGTTGTATTTTTCGATGTTGACGGTACGTTATTAAGTGAGATTGATAGAAGCATGCACGAAAGTACAAAAGAAGCGATACGAAGGTTAATAGATAAAGGAATTCACGTAGTTGTTACAACTGGAAGACCGTATAGTTTATGCTCACAATTTAAGGAACTAGGTATAAATACGTTTATTTCAGCAAATGGTGCACATATAAAATGTGGGAAAGAAGTTATACATAAATCAGTACTTTCAAGCGAAATCGTTCATGATATTTCAAATTTTGCTGAATTACATGGTCACAGTGTTTCTTACTTTACAGAAGAATTTGCAATGAATAATATTGCTTCCAAAGATGAACGTGTCATGCGAGCGTTAAATGAAACTTTAAATTTAGAGCGGTATCCTGACAAAGTTAGAAACTTATCAGATGAGATGTATTGCATATGTCTGTATGCTGATGATACAGAAGCTCAAAAATTCATTGAAAGATATCCAGCACTTACGTTTGAGCGTTTTCATGGTTACGTTATAAATGTATTGGAAGATAGTAAAGTATCGAAGCTAACTGCAATTCAAAAAGTATTGGAACATTTAAACATTAGTAAATTAGAAGCCATTGCTTTTGGCGATGGTGGAAATGATATTGAGATGTTGCAGTATGTAGGATTAGGAGTTGCGATGGGAAATGGTGGAGAGGAGTTGAAGAGAAGGGCTGATTTCGTTACAACGAAGGCGAGTGAAGGCGGAATTTCTTATGCCTTAAAGAAGTTGCGAATTATTTAAAACTAATAGTTAGTCAGTGTGAAAAATCCTGTTTTAATAATGGCTTTTGTTAATATGTATACTGTTTTAGGGAATTATTTGAGCTCTCCTACTTACAATTTAACTGCAGAACAAATCCTTTATTTTCGCTTAGCAAGGCTGTTTGGTATGTTGCTGTCACCACTTGCAGGTCTTTTAACAAAGAGGTTTGAAGTAAGGAAAGTTCTTCAAGGAGGATTGTTGATTGTTATTTTTAGTCTAAGTTCAATGGGCTTTGTTTCGGATCTATCTCTACTTGTAATGATGAGTGTCTGTTTTGTAATAGGTATTGCTATATCCGTTCCGTCTTTAGTTTCTCTTGGAGGTCAATTAGGAGGGAAAGCAAGGGGAATATACTTTTATTTTATTTTTAGGTACTAGTATAGGACCTATCATTTCTATTTATCTTATGAAAATAGGAGGTTATGCTCAAACATTTATTTTATTAGGAATGATACTTTTTATTGGTTTTGTAGCTAATTAATGAATGAGTGGAAAATCACTCAAATAAAGGAATGCGAGGATCTTTCATATGCTCGCATAATAAAATATGAATTTGTCCACGATGATGATAAAAGTGTGCAACGATTTCAAGTAACCATTCAAAGCGCGAATAAGAAATCCCCCAATAGGCAGTCATAACTTTTGCTAATTCTATTTGGGAGTAGGAAAGAAATGTTTTAGAGAGAAGGTTGTATCCTTCAATCATCGTTTGTTGCATGTGAGCAACTGTTACGGGTGTATGTTCTATATAAAAGGTATGTAATTCTTTTTCTGAAATACCATTTAAAATGAGTAAATCAGCATGACAAATAAGAGAAAGATGTGCACACATTTCAAATAATGATCGTTTTGAGTGAATCGGTTGTATTTTTAAATCGTTTTCACTATATTGGTTAAGCATATAAATAGAAGTATCAATAGCAACTTTTAGTTGATGCAATGCAGATTGAACAAACATTGTAATTCTCCTCGTCTCCGTATATAATAGTTTCTTGAGGATATTATATCATACTCAAAATTCCGAAAATTCTAGTAGTTTGACTAGCATAATGAAAAGTATTATATTGTAAAAGGTCATATGAAACGTGAAATAGAATGGAATGCAATTATTGAGTTAGGAGTTAGACCAATGAGTTTGAAATATGGAAGAGATACAATTGTAGAAATTGACTTAAATGCTGTAAAACATAATGTAAAAGAATTTAAAAAACATGTAAATGATGAAGAAATTAAGATGATGGCTGCTGTAAAAGCGAATGGGTATGGCCATGGGGCAGTTGAAGTTGCCAAAGCTGCAATTGAAGCGGGAATACATCAACTTGCAGTTGCATTTGTAGATGAAGCAATAGAATTAAGAGAAGCAGGAATTACTGTACCAATTTTAATTTTAGGATACACACCAGTAGCGGCTGTAGAAGATGTAATTCAATATGACGTTATGATGACTGTTTATAGAGTAGAAGATTTACATGGTATAAATGAAATTGCAAACCGTCTTCAAAAGAAAGTACAAATTCAAGTGAAAATTGATACAGGAATGAGTCGTATCGGTTTACAAGAAGAAGAAGTTAAACCATTTTTAGAAGAATTAAACCGTATGGAGTATGTAGAGGTAGTAGGGATGTTTACGCATTACTCTACGGCAGATGAAATCGATAAATCATATACGAATATGCAAACAAGTTTATTTGAAAAAGCTGTTAATACAGCGAAAGAATTAGGAATTCAAATACCATATATTCATAGTTCAAATAGTGCGGGATCAATGGAATTAAGTAACACATTTCAAAATATGGTACGCGTTGGAATAGGAGTGTACGGTATGTATCCATCAAAAGAAGTGGATCATTCAGTCGTTTCTTTACAGCCTGCGTTGTCGTTAAAATCAAAAGTAGCTCATATTAAACATGCGAAGAAGAATCGTGGTGTAAGTTATGGGAATACGTATGTAACAACTGGTGAAGAATGGATTGCGACTGTACCAATTGGTTATGCTGATGGTTATAATCGTCAATTATCTAATAAAGGCTATGCGTTAATTAATGGGGTTCGAGTACCTGTTATTGGCCGTGTTTGTATGGATCAGTTAATGTTGGATGTTTCAAAAGCGATGCCAGTACAAGTAGGAGACGAAGTAGTATTCTACGGTAAACAAGGTGAAGAAAATATCGCAGTAGAAGAAATAGCGGATATGTTAGGTACAATAAACTATGAAGTTACATGTATGCTAGATAGAAGAATTCCGCGTGTCTATAAAGAAAATGACGAAACAACTGCAGTTGTAAATATATTAAGAAAAAACTGAATCATTTCGATTCAGTTTTTTTATTTTTTTATTCATATCAAATGCGAATATACCCTCGTTATGTAATACGGAGTAAACTTTGTGAAACACACTTTTTAGTTCAACTAAATTAAACTATCACCGGCAGAGATGACCAGTCCCGCAACAAAGATCTAATATACGAGAGTAGGGAAGAGCATCTTGTAAAACGAGGCTGGATGGGAGTATTCAACAAAATGTCCCCAATGTTTATTATAGATGTCTGCTAAAATATCATAATTAGAATAAATTGTTTTGTTAACATATGTATTCACCTAAAAATTCATTAAATTATAATAGTCATGCCTCGTTTTAATTTCAAAACCACATTGTGTATATAGTTTTAAAGCGTGGATATTTTTCGTTTCGACGTCTAATTCAATTGTTGAAACTCCTTCTGTAATAAGGGTATGTACTATATTACAAAGAATATCTTTTCCGTATCCTTTACCTTGATAAGAAGGATGAACGGCGAATCCTGATAGTGTAGTAGATTGCTCTTGTTTAGAAACTGTAATTGTTCCTATCACTTTTTCAGCAAT
Organism: Bacillus sp. RB3; assembly: GCF_030164735.1. NCBI lineage: Bacteria > Bacillati > Bacillota > Bacilli > Caryophanales > Bacillaceae > Bacillus > Bacillus sp. RB3. The sequence goes on along the minus strand of NZ_JASNGE010000017.1, from coordinate 87,795 downwards.
AAGGGTACTGTAAACTTGATGGGAAGATGAATTCATCATTTTTTGTAACCATGTAGCCGTATTTTCTACTGAATCACCAAAAGCTTTACTAGAAATTTCAATAAGATCAAGAAGTGATTCTGAAGGTGCAAGAGTAAGCTGTATATTATTATCTGTTGTTTTTTGAATTTCGTTTGTTTTGAACTCCATACTATATTCACTATATAAATATGGTAACTTCATATGTTTTACAAATTCATTCCCAGAAATAGAATCCCCATTAATAATAAGAAGAGCTTCATCTGTCTCTCTATTTTGTATTTCTTTCATTGCAGTTTGTAAAAGGATAGTTCCGAAACGTTGTTTTCTAAAATGAGGATGTACAAAGCCTATTAGTTCAAGCTTTGTTGGTCTTTCGAAATCATACATATTTAAAGCGCCAATTAATTGAGTACCGTTATAAAGAAGAAAATCGTTTATATAATCTTCATTTCGATTTTTTAAAAAGTTGATATGTAAATCTGAAGAGTAATCAAGATTGTCTTGTTGCCCACAAATATAAGCCAAATCCTTCATTTGCTGTATTTCACTTTCTGTTACATAACGCTTTTTCTGAATATCCATTGTATACTCCCTCTCATTTGTATTTAAAAATAGGATGGGTGACTTAACCATTTCTTTAATTCCACATTACCTTGCACAGATAACAGTCGGTATAAATAACGATAAGGCTGTCTATATTCTTCTAATTGAGGAATAGACATAATTGTTTCGTAACCACTTTTAAAGGCATGTGCTTCTTTTTCGGTAAGTACATATTCTAGTCCGATAAAATCAAGTTCTCGCGGAGCAACAGCGTAAGCTTCACTATCTACTAAACCCGTAATAGTTGTACCGTCAGATAAAAATTGAGTAGGATCCATATCAATTAAGACGAGTGTAGATTCCTTTGGTACGGACAGGGAAGAAAGTTGTGATTCAAAGGTAGGGAATGCATTTTTTATGCTTTCATTATCGGAATAAAACATATTCGCAAGCTCTTTACTCACGTTTAAAATATGTGATTGGAATTCATCTAGTGGAACTTGGAACGTGCCTGACGGATTTCCTATGAAATCGGCTTTAAATTTATGTATTTCTGCAAGTCCTTTTCCTAGGCTGAATAAAATAGAATCTGGTTGCTCGATAAAAGATTGAACTGTGTTACCTACTAACTTTTCGACCACCACAAATTCACGGCTATTTAAAACATGTTTTTCTAATATTGTTGGGATAGGAAGATTCGTATGTTCTTGCAGCAATGTATGTACAGTTTCTAAATGATGGACGTTCCTTGGATCAATTCCAAATAGATTTTTACATCCCCACCAAAAATCATTATTTGGTTCTTCATTCATTTTAGAAGCACGAACGATAACTTCTGTATCTTCTGTTTGAACGAGAAAAACATCACTTGCATGATCTTCATAACCTGGGTGCAAGGCTTGAACGGATAGAATAGGTGAATTGAATAGTTGTTGTAACATGAAAAGACTCATTTTTCTGTAAATTCCATAAATTCATTATATAACAGATGATGTGTTATGAGGATAAAGATAAAAAGATTGAAAGCATACTTACATTTATAGTGAAAATTCATTAAAAATATTATATTTCTCTATTTTTGTATGAATTGTCTAAAAATAATGGTGGTAATACTTGAATGTAAGACTCGTATCTTTAAATCTATGAAGAGTAAAAGTAAAATTAAGCATTCATTTATAAGATTGTGAATCACAATAATGTAGACTATAGAAAATATTTCTCAATAATAAAATGAAGAGAAAAGCATGAAGAAGTAGAATGCATTCATTTATAATAGACTTAAATTAATTAATATAATTAATTGTTAATTTTATTATATTAATTGGATAGGAGAGAATGTTATGGCAAATGTACTCGTAATAAATTTTCCTGGGGAAGGTCATATTAATCCGACTTTAGCTGTTGTAAGTGAGTTAATTCAGCGAGGGGAAACAGTTGTTTCTTATTGTATTGAAGATTATAGAAAGAAGGTTGAAGCAACAGGTGCGGAATTCCGAGTGTTTGAGAATTTTCTCTCTCAAATTAATATTATGGAACGAGTAAATGAAGGTGGGAGCCCTTTGACGATGCTATCTCATATGATTGAAGCATCAGAGCGTATTGTTACTCAAATTGTAGAAGAAACAAATGAGGAAAAATATGATTATTTAATATATGATAATCATTTTCCAGTAGGACGTATTATAGCGAATATTTTACAATTACCAAGCGTTTCATCCTGTACAACGTTTGCTGTTAATCAGTACATTAATTTTCATGATGAGCAAGAAGCGAGACAAGTAGATGAAATGGATCCATTATATCAATCTTGTTTAGCGGGAATGGAAAGATGGAATAAGCAGTATGGAATGAAATGTAATAGTATGTATGATATTATGAACCATCCTGGTGATATTACGATTGTATATACTTCAAAAGAATATCAGCCACGTTCAGAGGTATTTGATGAATCGTATAAATTTGTAGGTCCATCAATTGCTACTCGAAAAGAAGTGGGGAGTTTTCCTACCGAAGATTTAAAAAATGAAAAAGTGATTTTCATTTCTATGGGAACAGTTTTTAATGAACAACCTGCTTTGTATGAAAAATGTTTTGAAGCGTTTAAAGATGTTGATGCGACAGTCGTATTAGTCGTTGGTAAGAAGATAAATATAAGTCAATTTGAAAATATCCCGAAAAACTTTAAGTTGTATAATTATGTCCCGCAATTAGAAGTTTTACAGCATGCTGATGTATTCGTGACACATGGTGGTATGAATAGTTCTAGTGAAGCGTTATATTACGGTGTTCCATTAGTTGTAATTCCGGTAACAGGAGATCAGCCATTCGTTGCAAAACGATTGACTGAAGTAGGGGCAGGAATAAGACTTAATCGCAACGAGTTAACTTCTGAATTGTTACGTGAGACTGTAAAGAAAGTAATGGATGATGTGACGTTTAAGGAGAATAGTCGTAAAGTGGGAGAGTCGCTTAGAAATGCCGGTGGATATCAAAGGGCAGTTGAGGAAATATTCAAATTAAAAATGAAGCCGTACGTAAAGATTAAATAGATGTTAAAAACACACTTACTTTTAATTTGTAAGTGTGTTTTTAGTATTACGCGTTACATGTGTTACATAAAAATAGCGATAAAGGAGAAACTTTTGTGTATATAAATCGATACCTTTGAATTAGTAGTAAAATTACGTTAAAATAATACTAAGAAAATATATAAGTTTTGGGGGTAATGAATGAAGAAAGTATTTGAATACGTATTATTAACAATTGGCTCAATTATAGTAGCAGGTTCATTAGAGCTTATTTTAGCACCTAATGGATTAGTAGATGGCGGGGTAACGGCTATTGCTATTATGGCAAATAAAGTCGCAGGATTGCCGCTTTATGGTGTGTTCTTAGGAATTAATATCCCAATTTTATTATTTACTGCAAAAGTAATGGGAAAGAAATTTTTTATCCGTACATCTTATGCGAATGTAGTTACAACACTCGGATTAATTTATTTAAAACCATTTCCAGCAATTACGACTTCTGAGTTATTAATTGTACTTTATGGTGGAGTACTGTTTGGAATTGGTGTTGGGATTGTTGTTAAAATGGGTGGAGCAATTGACGGTTCGGAAATGTTAGCAGTTTGGATGAATAAACACTTTAATGTACCGATTAGTACATTTTTACTTGCAGTAAATGCAGTTATTTTCATCTTTGTTGCCATTTTATTTTCAATCGAACAAGCGATGTTCTCATTAGCAATTTTCTATATTGTTACGAAGATGATTGATTTTATATTAGATGGTATTAATCAAGGTAAGAGCGTTATGATTATTTCTGGTAAGAATAAAGAAATAGGCGATTTACTTATGAAAGAATTGCAACTATCTGTTACGTATCTACATGGAGAAGGTGGTTTTTTAGGGGAGCATAAGAGAATCATTTATTGCATTACAAACCGATTCATTTATCCGAAAATGAAAGATCTCGTTCTCTCTGTAGATCCAGCCGCTATAATCGAAGCTTCCTATTCAACAGAAACGACTGGTGTGAAACGTCCGGGAAGGAAAGCTAGGTCAGGTGAATAACTAGAAGAAGGCTGTCCAAAAAGTTATTTTGGAACAGCCTTCTTTTTTATTTTGTTGAATTGTTAACATGTTACAAATTAAATCCACTGTTAAAAAGTTTCCTTGCAACTAGGAAACCAAGCGTCTTTTAATAATGTAGCCAACGTTTCAATTTTATTTTCTGGAATACTACCAAAGCCGAGTAATACGTATGATTCCTTACGTAAATCATTCACGAAATCATATGGAGAAAGTGGGTATAATTTAACGCTTTGTTTTTTAGCGGATTCAATCAGTTTATTTTCATTCATACTGTTATGGACACATAAAACAATATGAAGTCCGGACTGTTCGCCAAGAATTTGAACATTAGCCCCCATTTCTTTCATAATGGATTTTACTAACGCATGATGTTTTCTTTTATATAGTGTACGACTCCGATTAAGGTGACGTTCCCAATTCCCGCTTTGTATAAAGTTAGCAAAAGCAAGTTGTTGTATTGTAGCGACTGTTTGTTTGAAAATTCCATGCAGTTCTTGATACGTTTTTAAAAGGTGTGGTGGTAAAACAACATATCCCATTCGTAAAGAAGGTAAAAAAGATTTTGAGAAAGTTCCCATATAAATAACGCGTTCATTTGAATCAAGACTTTGTAAAGAAGGAATCGGCTTACCAGCGTAGCGAAACTCTCCGTCATAGTCATCTTCAATAATGTATCCGCTGCAATCATTAGCCCACTTTAACAATTCTAATCTTCTAGATAAAGGCATAATAATCCCGAGTGGAAATTGGTGTGATGGTGTAACGTATGCGACATTGGAATTTGTATTGTATAAACTAGAAATATCAATACCTTTTTCATCCAATGGTATGGGATGAATTTGTCTATCACAGCTTTTAATGATTGCGTGTATACGGTGAAATCCAGGGTTTTCAATGCCGTATTCTTTTGTAGGGCCAAGCAGTTGAAGTAGTAGCCAGAGAAGTGGCTGCGTTCCGGCGCCAATCACAATTTGATCAGGTGAAGAATGGACACCGCGAGAATGATATAAATATGTTGATATATGCTCTCGAAGAGCGAATTCACCTTGAGGGTCTTCTTTGGCAAATAGTGCATTTTCGTATGTAAGTATGGATTCTTGTAATGCTCGTTTCCAATTTGTAATCGGAAATGCATTTTGATCAATAAGTCCTTGGCTACAATCATATTCAAATTTTTCGTCTATCAAATTGCTCGTCTTCTTTGCTGCATTTCGCTTTTTATTTGGGATAACGTCAATATCGAAATTTGCTACAAAAATACCACGTTTCGGTTTACTTTCTACATAACCTTCAGCTAATAATTGTTGATAAGCTGATTCAACAGTAATGCGGCTAATATTAAGTTGTGATGCTAAATTTCTGTGTGAGGGTAGACGTGTGCCAACAGAAATAGTCCCTTGTATAATTTCAGCTTTTATATATTCGTAAATTTGCAAGTAAATAGGTGTGTTACTTTGTAATTGCAATGGGATAGTAAAATCCATATAAAACTCTCCTTTAAAACTGGCCTTATAAAAAACACTTAAACTGCCACTTAAGTAAAGGGCAGTTACTTTCTATAATAATGATATAACATTTAGAAAATTATTTAAATAGTTAAGGGAGAGTTAAAAATGAATGTTAAAGAAGTAGTAACAGAAGAGCAATTACATGAAGTATTACCTGTTTTACAGCAATTAAGAACGAAACTTTCAAAAGAGGAAACAAGCTCTTTATTTCGAAATATGAAAGAAGAAAATTATAAACTATTTTCGCTGCGTAATGAGAATGGTGAAGTTGTTAGCCTTGCAGGTGTAGCGATTTGTACGAACTTTTATAATAAGAAACACGTTTTCGTATATGACCTTGTAACAGCAGAAGCACATCGTTCAAAAGGACATGGGAAAGTATTACTTTCGTATATAGAGAACTGGGGAAAGGAAAACGAATGTGAGTCTATCGTCCTCACGTCAGCATTTTCAAGAATTGATGCTCATCGTTTTTATGAAAGAGAAGGGTATGATAAGGTGAGTTATTCTTTTCATAAAGAATTATAAAAAATAAGAAGAAGTTGTCCCGCAAAAGTTGGGAACAGCTCCTTCTTATTTTTTAAGTTATTATTAAACCGTAAATAGGTTGTAAGTTATGGTATATGTATTTGAAAAGGTTATATAGTGTATTTTGTCGAATTGTTTTAATTTAATAAAGAGAATGATTGGAGCGCTTATACTTGAAAAAAATAAAAAAACTATCAATCCCTAATGATGCTAGAGTTATCGTCATATCGGATATTCATGGAGAATTAAATCTTTTAAAAGAAGCACTACATAAAGTTAACTTTAAAGATGAAGATTATTTAATTATTAATGGAGATCTTTGCGAGAAAGGACGAGATAGCGTAGGCGTAGTAAACTACGTTATGAATCTTGTAAAGAACAATTCAAAGGTTCACGTTGTTGAAGGGAATTGTGAAGTTTTAGTTGATGCTCTTCTAAATGAAAATCCTGGTCTTATTAATTATTTATGTACGAGGAAGCATTCAATTTTTAATGAATGGCTAGAGCAATTGGGTTTTTCAGTTCATGAGGGCACTTCAATTCGTGAAGTGAAAGAAGCATTGTTAAGTGAATTTTCACAAGAACTATATTGGCTAACAGAGTTGCCAACAGCGATTGAAACAGAAGATTATATTTTTGTGCATGCCGGTCTAGAAGATAGAGTAGATTGGAAAGAAACTGAGCGCAAAAATGCGATAGCAATGCCGGAGTTTTTCAATCAATCACATAAAGCAAATAAGTATGTAATAGTCGGTCATTGGCCTGTCGTGAACTATTCTGAAGAAGCACCGTCTAATAATCCAGTTATTGATAAGGAGAAAAAAATTATTGCAATTGATGGAGGAAATGCAATTAAAGAAGCAGGGCAATTAAACGTATTTATTATTCAGAGGAAACAAACGGGCGATACGTTTTCTTATACATATGTAGACTATTTTCCAGAGTACGAAGTAATAGCGGATTTTAATGCGAATTCAGAAATGCAGGGCGGAGTGACATATCCGTATTATTACATAGAGCCTATCGAGAAGATGCAAGATTACACCGTATGTAAACAAAAGGAAACGAATAATGTGCTCACTGTAAAAAATGAATATATGAAACAACTTAAGTCAGGTGAATATACAGTGAAAACCGATATTTCTTGTGCGCAAATAAGCGTTAGGAAGGGAGATATCGTTTCTCTCATTGATGATAGCTGTTCAGGATATGATTTAATTAAAAAAGATGGCGTAGAGGGTTGGATAGAGAAAGGGATTTTAGTTGAGATAGAAAAAGTGAAAAATAAAACATTAAGCTGAAATAGGAGGGATATAACCTCCTATTTTTTTAAAGGAGTAGATTGCTTGCTGTCTTTAATAAGTAAATAAATCGTACTCGGCAGAATGATAAGCGTCATTCCTAAAAGAATTGCTAGTATGCCATAACCTCTATAGGGAGCAGAAACGATAAAAGGGAGTATCGCTAAAAAAATACCTGCTATCATCATTGAAATACTACTAATATTTGAAGCTCTTTTTTCAAGGTGCTTATCATTCCATTCTAATGAAACGGTTGATTTAGTCGTATCAATTTTGGAACTGAAATAACCTATTAATATAAATAAAAGCCCTAATGCTAAAAATATGAAATGATCAAGAGGAAGTGAAAAGCCAAGAGCGATGAGGGCGATGACAATATCGACAAAAAATAAGAATAGTAACATTGTGTTGCCGATCCAATGGAGAAATTTTTGGTTACTCGCTGCTTTAGATAAAGCTAAAAATACAAAGAATAAGAAGGAACATATAATTATATTTACGATTACAAAAGTGCTTTTATCCATTGTTGATGTAGGCGTTCCATTAAAGTCCCATTTCGTAACAATACTTAATGGTAAGAAGAAATAGAGAATAATATTTGTCGTAACAATAGTAAGAAATAAAGCAATACTAAATCGTTTATTCATTGAATCACCAGCTTTCTACATGAATAATTCGTACCTTATAACAAAATTATACAATATAATAAATGATATTTGTTTTGATTTTTCAGAAAAAATATTATAATTATATATGAAATAAAGAGGAGTGTAGGAGGAAATTATGAATAGCGTAATAGTAAAAGGGGATAAAGTAACAATTCGTACAATTGAAGAATCAGATATAAAAACATTATGGAATCTCGTGTTTAAAGAAGAAAATCCAGAATGGAAAAAATGGGATGCACCGTATTTTCCGTTTTCAATGCAAGAATACTCATCCTATAAGGAAAAGATGCAAACTCGTTTGCAAGAAGAACCACTGTCAAATTTAATTATAGAAAATAACGGTCAAATTATAGGGACGGTCGGATTTTATTGGGAGCATAAACCGACGCGTTGGTTGGAGATGGGAATTGTTATTTATAATCCAACTTACTGGAATGGTGGCTACGGTACAGAAGCGTTAACGTTATATCAAGATTTATTATTTGAAAAGATGGAAATTGGTAGAGTAGGGCTCACGACTTGGTCTGGTAATGAACGAATGATGAAAGTAGCGGAGAAAATAGGAATGAGCTTAGAAGGTAGAATGCGAAAGTGTCGTTATTATAACGGAACATACTATGATTCTATTCGAATGGGCATGATTCGTGAAGAATGGGAAGCGCTATGTGTAACGAAGGGGTGAGAAAGATTGTACGCTATTATTGCTACATTTGATCGTGTGTTTACTAATAAAATTACAGAACTGCAAAATGAATTAACAAATGTAATTGGAACAAATCAACTAGCTGGAGTAGAACCTCATATAACGATTGCGGATTATAATGAGTTAGATGTTCATTTGTATACTGAGAAACTAGGGGAGTTTGTAGCTATTCAAGAAAATATGGACGCAGTAACTTTTCCTTCTGTTGGAATTTTTCCTACTAATGGAACGGTCTTTCTAGCGCCGACCGTTACCGATGAATTGTTAAAACTTCATTATTCTTATCATGATTATTTTAAAACTTTTCATGACAACCCAAATTCATATTACGTACCGGAAAAATGGGTTCCGCATTGTACAATTGCAAATAGATTACATACAAAGCAGTTTTTAAGTGTAATGGAATATATTTATGGAAAGTTTGATTTTGCAACAGCTTCAATTGAGAAATTAAAATTAATTAAGGTGAATTATGAAAATGGTTTTGCCGTTTCTTCTAGTATATTAGCAGAATATAATTTAAAGAGAATGGAGACATCGAGATGACATATATAATTAGAGAAATGAAGCAAGAAGACATTCATGCTGTACAATCAGTAGCAAAAATAGCTTGGCATGATACATATGAAGGCATTATTCCGAGAGAAATTCAAGATAGTTTTTTAGACGAGGCATATTCTGATGAAAAAATGAAATATCGTCTTAAAAATACACATTTATTCGTTGCGGAAGAAGAGGGTGAAGTAATAGGGTTTGCGAACTTTTCACCTGTTAGACTACAAAACGAAGCGGAATTAGGTGCGATTTATTTGTTGCCAGATCAGCAAGGAAAAGGGATCGGAAGTGCTTTATTACAAAAAGGAATTAAAGCATTAAATGGGATACGGAAGTTGTACATACATGTAGAAGCTGCAAATGAAAAAGGAAAACGCTTTTATGAAGCGAAAGGTTTTGCTGAATTAGAGCAATTTGAAGAAGACTTTGAAGGACATATGATGCAGACAGTAAGGATGGTTTTATACGTATAAGGAGGACTAGTAATGAAAATTTTTGATTTTAGTGAAAAAGTAGGAAAGCACCTAACAGTATTTCAATCTAATTTCATCATGTCGAAAATATTAAACCATCGAGGGAATATACATATCGGTGCTATGCATTTACACGAGAATGGAATCATCGGTAATCATGAAGCAGTTGTATCTCAACTGCTTCTTATTGTGGAAGGAGCTGGATATGTATGTGGGGTAAATAAAGAAAAGATAAAGATAGAGGCGGGACAAGCTGTGTTTTGGGAAAAGGGAGAGCTCCATGAAACAAGTACAGAACACGGATTAACAGCAATTGTTATGGAAGCGGAGAATCTTGAACAAGCGATAGTAATGCCTATTATTCAAGGGGAGTTGTGAAAAATGATTGTTAAGGCGAATCAAGAAGATACCAATGAAATATTAAAATATTCGGCTCAATCGCTTTTTGAAGGGACGAGAGGGAATTGTCAATTAAGTACCGAGAAAGCAATTGAGATTACAAAGCCGATTGTAGAAAAAGGAGCATGCTATTTAATTATTAAAGAAAAAAATAAAGTAATGGGATGGATATTAATAGGGGAAAATACAGACTATTTTTCTCGTGAAAAACTTGGATTTATATATGAATTGTACGTTTTCCCAGAATATCGCGGGAGAGGATTATCGCGAGAACTGATGGAAGCTGGTATTAAGGAATTAAAGGAGAAGTATTCAGAAATTCGGTTGAATGTATTTGCTGGGAATTTTGCAAAAGAGATGTACGAAGAGTTTGGGTTTGTTGAAAGGCAGGTAATTATGACTTTGAAGTGAGTAGAATAGTCTGAATGAGAGAAGAGAAAATAATGATTTAGTGGCTACTTTATCGCTGGAATTTAAAGCGAATAAGTATAAAATAGATGGTTTGCCTTTATTTTATAGTAGATTTATAGAGTGTGCTTAAAAAACAAATAAATTATTATTATACAATATATCGTTATTATAGTAAAAGAGAAATTTTGGAAAAATATCATTTTTTTGTTTAGAAATCTTTAAATTATTGATATAATCAATTTGTAGAATTGATTATTGGTTAATTTTACTATTTTTTAATTTTAAGGGGGATTTAATAATGGCAGGACAAATTCGTATGTCACCAGAGGAGCTTAAATCGAAAGCGACTCGATATGGACAAGGTGCAAATCAAATTGAGGACATTTTACGTCAACTACAAAACTTACAAAATGAATTAAGAGGAGAATGGGAAGGTCGTGCTTTCGAAGGTTTTGACCAACAGTTCAATCAATTAAAGCCAAAAGTACAAAACTTCGCACAGCTATTACAAGAAATTAATATGCAGCTTAATAAAACTGCAGAAGCTGTTGCTAGACATGACGAAGATCTTTCTCGTAATTTCGGTCTACAATAAGACAGATAAAAAGAAATATATAATTTAGCCATGCAACCATACGTTGTATGGCTAAATTACTTTAAAACTAGAGTAAGATACGAAGTCTTTCATTAGATAGACTCGCAGTCGCAGGAGTGATAAGTAGTGAAAAAGTTCAAATGGAGCATCTTGTTGTTTATTATTTTAGCTCTTGTACTATCGACAGGGGTCTCCTATTTAGCATTAAATCAAAATGTTAAGAAAGCTAATGAGAATACTACACCAAAAATGACAGTTGCGTTGGTAAATGAAGATCAGGGCACTGTATTTGAGGGCAATAAAATAGCGTTTGGAGATCAATTTGTTAAAAATGTAAATAAAAATACGAAACAAGAATGGTACGTAGTTAGTCGCGGGGTAGCGGAAAATGGATTGAAAAATAATAATTACAATATGATGATTGTTATTCCAAATGATTTTTCTAGGAAAGCAGTTGCGATTGATTCAGAGATTCCAGAGAAATTAACGTTAAACTACAAAGTAAATGCAACTGGGAATAAGGATTTGAAAGCTGAGGCAGAAAATACAGCTTCTGTTATTTTAGAAGATTTCAATAAGCAAATAATCGACGTTTATTTTGCGAGTATTATCGGTAAGCTACAAGGTGCACAAGATAATATAGGTAAAATAATTGAAAAAGGAAACGTTCAAACAACTATGTATAAAAAAGATATACATAGTCCGTTAGCAAATTACACAAATCAATTTAAAACAGTACAAGATTATACAGGTGTTTCTGTTAATAGTTTCAAAGGATTTCAGGATGTTTTAAAAGGTTTCGGTCAAGCGTTAGATGAAGGGAATAAATCTAACAGTACGTACTTAGATGGTTTTAATAACTTTCAAAAAATGCAAACTGATAACAATTTGTTAGCGAATAATTTCACAAATCAATTCAATCAATATATGAATGATATGAATACAGGCGATGCTTTAAAGCAATTAAGTGCATTGGAATCAGCTAATAAAAGTATTTCAAATCAATTTACGTTTTCAGAGAAAGAACCAAATATTTTAACTGATGCTGCAGCGATTCAAAAATATTTAGCAGATGTAAAAAAACAAGTATCTGAATATGATACAGAACTTGCAGGAAAGTTAGAAAGTGATATTCAAGAGACGGTAATTAAGAAGTTAAAGCAATCTATGTCGAATGATGGAAAGCAAGAAATCTTCATAAATACATTAATGAAACAACCAGATGCTCGAATAAAGAAACAAATCGAGAATTTAATTGCGAAATTACCTAGTTTAAACATGGAAGAAATCGGTCAAAGTGATTTACCAGATGCAACGAAATTACAACTGCAAAATGTAATTCAATTTACAAAAAAATATAATAAAGAAAATAATTTTTATTATGATCCTGTAAATAAAATATCTTTAGGAAACGCTATTAAAGAAGTAAAGGATAGACTTTATACAGAGGGAATTACATTTAGTGATACTGCGAAAGTAATTAAAATGGAATCTCCGCAAATTTTGAAGATAAAGATTCCAGAAGAATTTAAACTAGATGGAAGTACAGGATTCTTACATATTGATGGTGAGGATCGTACAAGTGATTTTCTTCAAAGCGAAGCAGGAGAAATTACAATAGCTCCTCGTAATGAAGGGGATATAAAGATTGATCTGCATGTGAAGTTAAAAGATCCAAACATCAATATAGATGTTTTCTCTCCTGTAATGTGGCAGTGGGAATTGAGTGGGACTCATAAAAAAGAAACTAGTCCTGAAAAAGAAAAACCTAACAAAGAAGATAAAGGAACACAAACGGAAAATAGCAAGGTGGAAAATGTGGTTCATAAATCACAGTATGGCATAATGCCGTTAGTACACAGTGCTAAAAACCCTATTATTAAAAAAATGGAAAACACAACAGGGAAAGATAACGGAACTGGAGGAAACCCAGGAGGCGGAACGGGGAAAGATAACGGAACCGGAGGAAACCCAGGAGGCGGAACGGGAACAGACAACGGAACCGGAGGAAACCCAGGAGGCGGAACGGGAACAGACAACGGGACCGGAGGAAATCCAGGAGGCGAAACGGGAACAGATAACGGTAAAGTTACTGAAAGTACAACGAATCAAGTAGTACATCAAAAAGCAGAAGTATTAACAAAAAATATATCTAGTGTATTAATAAAAGAAGCAGTAGATACAGTCGAAAGTTATCAAGGTTTAATGAGCCTTTACGAAATGTATTATGGGATTGATTTAAGAACGAAAGATGTAGGTCCTAAGTTAGAAGAGGGAGGTTTAGATGCAATTGCGACGGATCAATCTTTGTACTACGTATTAAATAAACAAAGTTTAATTGATTTAATTTCAAATCTTGTTTCATCAAGTATTACTACAGAAATAAAGCAAGATATGTCAGGTTTAAAACAAAAAATAAACTCTTATCAACAATCTATTACTAGTGCGGATCAAAATTCTATGCTACTAGCGGAGAAATTAAATGGAACGACGCAACAAGCAACTAGTATGAATGAAAATTTAGGAGAGTATTTAAAAGGTTTAGCGAAATGGCGTGAGAATAGCTTAAAGCTAGTTGAAGAGCAGCAAGTATTAACAACAAATCATGCTGGTGAGCAAACAGCTATTTTATCGTTAGATTCTGGTATTAAATCATTAATGATGCAAAGTCAGTCATTGGTCGAAAGTTCGAAGCATAGTTTAGCAACTTCAGACGATGTATATAAAACATTTGATCAAATTAATGGACAAGCAAAAGAAATTCAAGACAGCGGAACGACAATTGTTTCAAAAGCTGATTTATTATTAAATGACTTTACGAAGAAAATGGAAGATGATAAATCATTCTCCAAAAACTTTACGAAAATTTTAGCGAATAGCCGTATTGGAGATCGTCAAAATGAGATGCTATATGACTTTTTAGCTAGTCCAGTTCAAAAGCAAAATGATGGAGTAATTGTAGCAGGAAATGCTTTTACACCATACTTAATTGTATTAACTTGTTTCATTGTTGCATTATTTACAGCATACGCAATTGCGAATCAAGAAAAGAAACGAATGCAATCAGATCATTTTGAAGAGAAATTCTCATTAATTGATATGAATGTACCAACTACAGTAGTAGCTTTCGGTATATCAATTGTGGAAGGGATTAGTATAGGTATCATTTCTGGGCGTCTTTTAAAGTTCGGTCAGGATCAAAGTTTACTATGGATTGCGTTCATCACATTTATTATGATGGCGTTTGTATTAGTCTCAACCTACTTATTACGACAAATAAAAATGGTAGGAATGTTTATACTATTAGTATTTTTAAGCATGTACCTATTTTTAACTGAGGCAGTTGGAAGTAAAGTAGATCAAATGTCGTCTGTCGGAAAGATACGTCAATTCTCACCGCTTCAGTATATAGAAAGTTTTCTAAATGATTTTATTAGTGGTAAAGATACTGGGAAAGTTATTTTTGTCGTATTGTTTGTAATTGCCATTATTGGATTGGTTAGTAATCTATTTGTATGGCATAAGAAATGGGAGGAAAAAGAAGTAAATGATCAAACAATGGAGCATAGTGGCTAAGTTATCATTTCTCTCTATCCTTTTACTGTTTGTCGCGCTACCGATAAGGAGCGCGGCTGACAGTTATCTTGGTGATGATGGGAAGATTAAGTTTAAAGTGGATCGACTTGAAGAAAGCGACCAAGAAAAAAATAAAAAGGAACATAAGGAAACAGAATTAGATAAAGCATCGATTGAGTTATTTAACAAAGATATAGAAGAAGAAATTGAGAAAAAGAAAAAGAAAGAACAAAAAGATATGGAAGCTTTGCGAGATTCTCTTTTTACAAAACCAAAAGAGAATAATAGTGTTAAAGATACGAAAAATAGTTTGTTTAGCAGTGAATACATTGTCAGAAAAAGTGCAGATGAAGTAGCGAGTAATGAAACAATGAATGAAGAGCCAATTAGTATAACAATAATATTATTATTTGGCGGCGGCATTCTACTTATTTGCATCGGTATTTATACGGTTCTTCGTAAAAGTTGGAGGTAAAGCGATGGCAATACAAACACATATCAATGTGACAGTAGATTTTAGTAAATGGAATGGAAATACATATGATTTGCGTATTCCGAATCATCAATCTATTAAATATTTATTAAAAAACTTATTAGATACGCTAAAGATTGATAATCATGAAGGTTCACATTTTGTAATTAAAGTGAAAAATAAGTCAATTGTTTTAACAGATAATGATCGTTTAATTGATCACCAAATAACAGATGGAGATATTTTGCAAGTTTTATAAAGAATATTTTTTACTTTTAGTTATTTGAAAATAAGTTATTACGGGTTATAAAGAAAAGGAGAAGAGGATAAACATGACGGAAAAAATAATTCAAATTGATGCAATGAACTATCAATTTCAAATAGAAAAAGAAAATTGGAAATTGGAGATGACCAAATCTCAAACACGTATAAAAGACTTCCGTCAATTCGATATAATTACGGGCGAATCATCTGAATTTGTACCATTAACAATAGAAGAAACGGATGATATGTTTACGTTTCTATATCAAGTAGATAAAAAATTATATAAGTGGGACGATCTTAGACGTTTTGGAAGAAATGAGAAATTAAGACTACTTCGGAATGTTGCGCAGTTTCGTAAATATTTAAATAAACGAATCACGTTCTTTTTACATCCAGACAATATAGTTTTTAATGCTAATTTAATACCAAGTATTATACATAGAGGAATTCGAGATATTGTTCCGCCAACCCCGTTATTAGAAGAGCAATTTTTAACACAATATAAGTGTCTAATTATTGCTTTATTCTCCCAAAAACATAACTTTGATGATTTGTATGCTGGGTTACTAAAAGATGCAAAAGAAACAACATTTGAACAGACCGTTGCTCAAATGGAAAGCTTAGATGCATTACTGCAGTTTCTTGATGACAGCTTTGAGAAGGAACAAACAAAAACAGAAAAAAATATGCAGTTAGTACCTAAAAAAAGCTATAAATCATTTAAATACTTAGCTTTTTCCTTCATAGCGGCGACAGTTATTTTAGCTGCTCCTTTAATATATTTCACTTTTATAAAATTTCCTTATCAAAATAAATTGTTAGAAGCAAATGCAAGTTTCATAGCAACTGATTATGACAAAGTCATTACGCAATTGAATGAAGAGGAGTTTGAATCATTACCGATTGCATCTAAATATGAGTTAGCATTTGCATACATTACAGCTGAAAAACTAGGTGAAGCTCAAAAGAAATCGATTATGAAAAACATTAGTTTGAAAAGTGATGAAAAGTATTTGCTGTATTGGATGTATAACGGAAAAGGTAATTTTGATAAATCATTAGATTTAGCTAAGACACTTGATGATCCTCAGCTTATTATGTACGGCCTTGTTAAACAAATTGAATCACTGAAAAATAATCCGGATTTATCAGGGGAAGAACGTGATCAAAAGTTAAAAACATATGAGCAACAATTAGATGAATATAAAAAGAAATATGGCAATTCATCAAACGATAAAAATTTGTCGGACACAGAGAAAAAAGAGTAAGCACTTGATGAGACAGTTGAAAAGGAGCAGTGAACGCGGATGGAGCAACTATTAGTATTGACTTATGGAGACAAAATATATAAGTGCACATTACATCCAAATGAGCAATCAATAGTGTCGATTGGAAAAGAGTGGACAAATGATATTACGAATCCAAGTTTAGAACAAGAAGTAGAGTTAAAGTGGAATAATGAAGTAAATGCTTGGATGGTACAGGATCAATTAATAGAATTCAATAAGGAAATTGAGATTGGGAAAACAAGAGATGTGAGCTTGAAAATCTTTATATCTATTGTTGGCACAACTAAAGTGTTTGATATTGGAACGAAACATTCTCTTACAGTGAGTCAAAACGATTACGATGATATTTCTATTACCGGGACTAGTGTAGATTTAATGCTATCTCGCGAAACGTTGTACGATTCTTTTAAAGTGAACGTGTATGGCGGGGATGTATTTCATAATTATACGAAGTTAAAAGATAGCGTTATGTTGGAATCAGGAGACGTATTATATTTTGATGGTATTTTATTGGAGATTGGTAGTGAAGACATTCAAGTACTTTCTTCAGAAGATAAAGTGAAATCTGCGTTACCTATTTTAGTAGAATCAGAAACGAATTATCAAAGTGGTTATCCAGACTATCATCGTTCACCACGTATTATTTACCGTGAACCAGAAGAGAAAATGACAATTGCAAAGCCTTCAAGTATGCCATCAAAACCAACGGAGCATTTAGCAAGAATCATTGCACCTTCACTTGTCATGATTGTCGTAACTGTATTACTTGCTATTTTCATGAAATATGGAATGTTTATTATCGCATCGATTGCGATGACATTAGTAACAATCATTGTTTCTGTCACATCGTATATTAAAAATTTGAAGCAATATAAAGTCGACATTGTTGAACGAGATAAAAGCTATAGAGAGTATATAAAACAAAAAACGAAAGATTTACATGCAGAAAGTGAAAAACAGCGTCACGCATTACATTATCACAATCCAAATGTAGAAGTAATACGTAATATGGCAGTTCAAGTAAATCCTAGAATTTATGAAAAAACAATGTTACATCATGATTTCTTAACATTTAGCGTTGGAACAGGACAAGCTAATACGAGTTTTGAAATTCAATTTAATGAAGAAGAATTTAGTCAAACGAAAGATGAATTAATCGATATAGCACGTGAACTAAGACAGCGTTATCTATCATTGGAAGATGTACCAGTTGTAACAGATTTAATGAATGGACCAGTCGGTTATATTGGCCAACGCTCTTTAGTGTTAGAGCAATTACAATTATTAGTTGCACAAACGGCTTTATTCCATAGTTATTATGACTTGCAGTTTATTACTATTTTTCCGGAAGAAGAAAAAGAAAAATGGGATTGGATGCGCTGGTTACCTCATGGAAGTGTTCGCGATATAAATGTACGTGGATTTGTATACCATGATCGTAGCCGTGATCAAGTGTTAAATAGTTTGTATCAAATATTGAAAGAACGAAAATTAAAACTAGATGAAAAAAGTTCTACTAATGAAAAAATGTACTTTGCACCGCACTATGTCGTTCTCATTACAGATGAAAAACTAATATTAGACCATGTTGTTATGGAATTCTTTAATGATGATCCGAGTCAATTAGGTGTATCACTTGTATTTGTACAAGATGTTATGCAAAGTTTACCGGAGCATGTGAAAACGGTAATAGATATAAGAGATGCAAAACAAGGGAACATCATCTTAGAGCAAGGAGAGCTTGTTAACCGTCAATTTAAACTAAATCACGTACCGAAAGGGTTCAATTTAGAAGATATTTCACGGGCATTAGCACCATTAAATCATTTGCAAAACTTAAAAAATAGTATTCCAGAAAGCGTAACATTTTTAGAAATGTACGGCGTTGAAAAAGTAAAAGAACTGAATATCACAAGTCGTTGGGAGAAAAATGCAGCGCATAAATCTTTAGCTGTACCACTTGGATTACGTGGTAAAGAAGATATCGTAAACTTAAACTTACACGAAAAAGCACACGGACCACACGGATTAATAGCAGGTACAACAGGTTCAGGTAAATCGGAAATTATACAATCGTATATTTTATCTCTAGCAGTCAATTTCCATCCTTACGAAGTAGCCTTTTTACTAATTGACTATAAAGGTGGCGGAATGGCGAATTTATTCAAAAACTTACCGCATTTATTAGGAACAATTACGAACTTAGATGGAGCACAAAGTATGAGAGCGCTCGCATCAATTAAAGCTGAATTACAGAAAAGACAACGATTATTTGGTGAAAATGATGTAAACCATATTAATCAGTATCAAAAACTGTATAAAGAAGGCTTAGTAAGTGAGCCGATGCCGCATCTATTTTTAATTAGTGATGAATTCGCGGAATTGAAGTCAGAACAACCAGAATTTATGAAAGAGTTAGTTTCAACAGCGCGTATCGGTCGTTCACTCGGGATCCATTTAATATTAGCTACGCAAAAACCGAGTGGTGTTGTAGATGATCAAATTTGGAGTAACTCGAAATTCAAACTAGCATTAAAGGTTCAAAATACGTCAGATAGTAATGAAATTTTAAAAACACCGGATGCTGCTGAAATTACATTACCAGGACGTGCTTATTTACAAGTTGGGAATAATGAAATTTATGAACTATTCCAATCAGCTTGGAGCGGAGCAGACTATGTAGAAAACAAAGAGGATAAAGAACATTTAGACGCAACAATCTATGCAATAAATGATCTAGGACAATATGAAATATTAAGTGAAGACTTAAGTGGACTTGGTAGCAGTAAAGAAGTAATAAGCGTACCATCTGAACTGGATGCTGTTATTGACTACATTCACGATTACGCAGAAATAAATGAAATTGAAGCGTTAGCTAGACCGTGGTTACCACCACTTCCAGAAAGCGTATATTTACAAGACTTACACGCTATTCAGTTCAAAGAAGCATGGACAAAAGAAAAGAAACCATTACAAGCAACAATTGGTCTACTAGATCAGCCTGAATTACAATCACAAACACCATTAACATTAGATATTAGTAAAGACGGACACGTAGCGGTCTTCTCAAGTCCAGGCTACGGAAAATCAACATTCTTACAATCAGTCATTATGGATGTAGCTCGTCAGCATAGTCCGGAGCATTTGCATGTGTATTTAGTGGACCTTGGAACAAATGGTCTTCTACCTTTAAAAGGATTACCTCATGTAGCGGATACGATTACGATTGATGAATCTGAAAAATGTTTAAAGTTTGTTGAAAGATTAACTCAAGAAATGAAAAATCGTAAACGATTATTAAGTGAATATGACGTTGCAAATATTGAAATGTATGAAAAGGCAAGTGGGAAAGAAATACCACATATTATTATTGCGATCGACAATTATGATGCAGTAAAAGAAGCGAAGTTCTATGAAAGCTTTGAAATGCTAATTATGCAAATTGTCCGAGATGGTGCAAGTTTAGGAATTCATACCTTAATTAGTGCAGGGCGACAAAATGCACTTAGAATTCAATTGTACAATAATATTAAAATTCAAACTTGCCTATATATGATTGATCAAAGTGAAGTAGCTAGTATTGTAGGGAGATCTGATATAAAAGTGGAAGAAACAGCAGGAAGAGCGTTAATAAAACTAGAATCTCCTACATTATTCCAGGTTGCATTACCTACGAAAGCAGAAGATGAATTACAGCAAATTCAATTATTACAACAAGAAGCAAATGATATGGACCGAGAATGGGATGGAGAACGTCCGAAGGCAATTCCAATGATGCCAGAAATTATTGATATTGCTACTTATCGTAAAAATAAAGACGTTACAAAAGCCCTACAAGCAGCAAGAATTCCAATGGGGCTTGATTTTGCAAACGTAGAAGTTGTAGCTCATGATATTGCAGGGAATGATCATTTAATGATTTATAGTGTAGATGATAGTATGAGAAAACAAATTGTATCTAGCATCCTATCTCAATTGAATAAAGATTATTTTGAAAGTGTGACGTTAGTGGATACAGCAGAGTATAGTTTCGTTCAATATAAAGATAATGTGACGCACTACATTGTAGACGAAAATGAAATCAATATGCATGCGAAGTATTGGATGGAAGTAATTCGTGAACGAGCTCTTGAATTAGCACAAGCAAGACAAGAAGGTAGAGAAATTCCTGCATTCACAAAACAACTCATTATCATGACAAATGTTGAAGAGTTTAGTAAATTTGTTTATTTAGAAATGGAAGATGCAGCAACTTTAATTGATCTATCTCGTACAGTGGGCATTTACTTTGTATTAGCAGGTCACCACGACTACATGGACCGAAATCGTGAAGCTCTACCTATGAAAATGAGAAGTAAGCTAACAGCAGCAATTATCGCAATGCCATTAAATGATCAAAGTATCTTCAACATAAAATATATAAGCAACGAAGCACCATTAGGTAAAGATGAAGTGTATTACTATCAAAAAGGGAACATAATGAAACTAAAAATGCCTAGAGTAACTAACGAGGTGACAGTATGAAATTAAAGAAGAAAGCTAAGGTGATGATAGTCGTGTCAATAGTGGCAAGTTTATTAAGTGGGTGTGGTTTTGGAGAGACAAAGATAGAGTATGAGAGATTAGTAAAGGCGTTGGATGAAGGGGATATGAAGACTGTTATGTCTGCTAGTGATGATGGGTATGCGTATGTGAAAGAAGAGGTTAGCGATAGTACTTATGAAGAAAAAGAAGACGGTGAACATAGTAGGATAATATATCAAACAACTCATGGAGTATATAATGTGAAAGATAAAGATTTATATGGGGAAACAACTCAAAAGGTTGCTACTGATATAAAAAATGACAAAAACGTTGGTGACAATCAAAATTACAAAAAAGAAACTGTTTATAGTACAATTTTAAAAAATGAAAAATCCCGTTTAATACCCCAGAATCAAGGCATAGATATTTCATATGTAAAATTAATATTTGGAGGGTTAAACGGACTGAGTAAATTGAAGCCAAGTGAGGATAAAAAAAGATTTAGTGAACCGAGCATAATAAGCTATAATTTAACGGAATTACAGTTTAAAAGCATAATTAATGATAAGTTAAATTTAAAATATGATAAATTTGATTCTGCAGTATTAATGATTGAATTTAATACACCTAATGATGCAAAAGAAAATAATATGAGAATAATGGAAATTACTATTTCGGTAAATTATGAAGAAAAACAAGAGAATAAAATTATAAAGCGAAATCAAGAAATTTCGACATATTATCATGCTAGGGAAGAAAATAATCAAAATTCCAAAAAAGAATATATAGATTATGAAAAGGAGTATATAAATCAGCAATAATTTATATTAGGAGGAGTTTAATGTGGGGAGAGAAATGAAAAATGAAGAGGACTTTAAAATAGATAGCGATGTAGGTAAGCTGAGGTTAGCTGGTAGAGATATTTATCAATATAATGGGAAAGAGAAAATATATAGTAATTCAAATGAAAAGACAAATCAGAGGGAATTAGAGAAAAATTTTAATGCTGAGCTTATAGCTGATGATGATAACCATCCAACATCAGGGTTTGGAGCATATGCCTTACGAAGTAAAGATACGGATGAGATTTTCATAGTATACGTTGGAACTCAACCGAATCAGGTAGGCGATTTAGCAACCGATGGAGCAATTGGGCTACATAATTTAACTAATTCACCTATATTGGGGTCATTAGCGGAATTTCAGTATAGTCAAGCAGAAAAATTTTATGAAAAAGTCAAGGCGAAGAATAAAGGAAAGAAGATAACTTTACTAGGGCACTCCTTAGGTGGCGGAGCAGCGAATACAGTTGCATTAAGACATCAAGAAGATAATATAAACGTATTAGCTTTAAATCCTGCGCCTGTTTTAAATAAAGATGTGGTTAAGTACGGATACGGGACCAATATGAAAAATTGCCGCAGTCTTATAAATGAATATGATCCTTTGTATGGCGCCATTAAGGCCGCAGATTTTGTAATACCTGGACAGGTTTATAAAATGGAAAATGGGGAAGGGCATTCTTTTTTATATGATCCAAAATTTTATTCTAGGAATGGGAATGTAGCAATAGATAAATTGAAAAAGGTTAGCGAAACAGGATTTGATTGGAAATTTGGTTTTTTAGAAATATCAGAATCTGCTGGGGACCTATATAAAGGAATCACTGGAAAAAAAACATTAAGTACAACAGAAGAAGTTGTAGTGGATTTAGTGGTAAATGGAACCCCAGTCAGTGCAATTCTAGTTGCAATAACAGTAGTGGGAGATACTAGTGCTCTAGCAACAAAAATAGCAAGTATAGGTGTAGAAACAGGAAAAAAAGCTTTGAAATTTAGTAAGGAAGTTATACAAGAAGTTAGAAATCAGGTGAATGCGGCTGTGGATTGGATAGAGAATAAATTAGCAAAATGTAAGGAAAAGGTACTTGAAGTGTTAGAATCAGTATTTAACGCAGCTGTAGATTTTTTAGTAGGATGCATCATTCTTTATTTATCCCGTGATGAAATTATAGCAATTGCAAAAGAAGTAGCATCTTCTCTTGTTCAAGATATTTTAGATGTATTTAAAGGTGACTTTGAAATTGATACAAATATTGCTTCAATTGCTGGAGATTATGTAAGAAGCCATCGCCAATCATTATTAAACTATTTTATGAATGATGGTAGTAGAGGGTTAAATCGTTCATTATTAGTAGAGATTTCTAGAGATGTGAACGAACTTTCAAATGATTTAAAAGAGTTAAGTCAAGATGTAACAGATGCGGTAATTTCTATGATAGCAAAAGATGAAGAGTTAGCTTCAGTTTCTTATTATTGATAAATGTTAAGGAAGGGGGTATGAGGATGGATTTACATATGATAATGTCGAGGGTTCATAGTACATTTCCGGACAGTGGTGGGCGAGATCAAATTATTAATGTTGTTATGCAACTTGAAAAAGCAGCTGTATCTTTGACCGGAGATATTAGAAGATTAGAAAATAGTATTGATAATAGTTTGCAAGGTAAAACACGTGATGCTTTTATTGATCGTATCCGCCAATTAGAAAAAAGGCGACAAAAAATAGAAGAGAAAATTATCGTGTTAAAAGGATCGGTGAATTAATATGAAAGATTATATGGAGAAAGTTTTGCCTTTAGGAAGTGTAGTGAGGTTGAGTACTGAGGAAGAAAAAGATGTAGAGTATGTAATTACTACAAGAGGAATACTTCTCGATGAAGACACTTTCTATGACTATGGTGGGGTATTACACCCAGTAGGTTTGACGGGAGAGACATATAAATTATTCAATGACTTTGATATATCAGAAGTGAAATTTGAAGGGTATAAAAATTCTATTGAAGGAAATTTTGCTCATAATTTTAAAATATGGCGAAATGAATTTGTAAAAACGATAAAGAACAAGGCTGAAAATAATAAGTAACAATTATTAATAAAACAAAGGCTATAATATATTTGGAAATAAATAGACTTTCCTCTTCCAAAATGGAAAGAGGAAAGTCTATTTTTGATTGAATAAGAATCTAAATATCTAATATTACGTGGGAACAATATGAAAAAGAGCGCCAAGAATCTATAGCGAATAGAAAAAGAATAAGAGAAAAAGAGCAAAAGCTGAAATAATATTTGTAAATAATAGTCATAGACTGTTTTTTATGGTGAAAATCTATCTGTGAAGAAATAAATCATTTTATACTGTACGATGAAAATGGGGATATTTCGGTATTTTTATAGTTAGGAAAAAGTTATTCTAAAAGGAGTATGTTGGGTGAATCATAGACGCAAGAAAAAGAAACCGAAACAAATAAGAAAAGAATCTGTTCAGATAAAATCGATAGTAGAAGAAAAACCGCTAAAGAAGAGTAGCAACAAGTTGGTCGATATTCTCCTAGGTATTCTTCTTTTTCCAATTCTTATATGGGCTGTCTTGGAAGGTTGTACAACACAAGTAAGCAAAGGGAAGACTTTCCTTATTATCGTTTTCTTTCTCTTAATTGCAATAGGGTTATCTATGATAGGAAACAAATAAGGGGGAGTTCAGATGTTTAAGAAGAAGGAGAAAAAAAACATTTACGTTAGATTGGTAAACACACAAGGGGAAATCATTCGAGAGTTTAATTGTACAGAAAAAGACTTGCGAAAAGTAAAAGAAAATGGTACTGAAATTCGTTTGGTTGGAGATAACTCATATGAGATGGTAGCAACCGATGAACAACTAGAAAAACTAGCAAGAGCTGAAGCAGAAATCGAAGCGGAAGTTAAGGCATGGGAAGATGCTTTAAATGAGAGTTTGGATGAACGCGAAGAAAGAGAAGCGAGACAGAAGGAATTGAAAGAAAAGAATAAATGGAGTACAAAGAAGAAAGTAATCGTATTTGGACTGATATTCTTTGTATTTATTGGATTACCTATTATCGAAGGGTATCAAAATAGTAAACTAGTTGAAGAAGGTACATCATTACATGCAGAAATTGTAGGTAGGCATGTAGAGAAGGAATTCATGTTTACACACCCCACATTAGTAGTTGAGGTAGATGGTAAAAAGCATAATGTATGGGTAAGTGAAGAGACATATAACGGAGCAGAGTGGTTAGGTAGACTAAAAGTCATCAAAACAAAAGATGGTAAAGTTGAGAAAGACCCTAGATATGAGGGTGAAGACTTAATTACGAGTTATTAAGCAGTAGGTTTTTAATGTTTGCTCCTCAAATTAAACAACATTATTATTTGCAAAAATCGAATCCATTAAAATAAAAAACAAATTTTAAATAACTGTAATAACCTCCTAGCATATTGTCGATGGGAGGTTATCACCTTTCTGAAGATAAAATTAAAGAGCTATATTATCTCGATACAATTGTGATGACAGTAACGTTTTTACTAAGTGAGTGGAGTTTCAGGGAGTATGAGGGATATGCTTAAGTGAAAGAGAGAAGAATATTTAGAGCTTTTGAGGAGAAAGAAGGCTATTTGAACTATCAAAAGCATTCTGATTATGTACGGTAATTAATGTAGAGATAATATTATCTGAATATAGTTACGCAAAGATGAATGTATTTAAAAAGTTAGGAATGTAATGGGATGTTATTGAATGAAAATTATTTAAGCTGTATAGAGGTGAAACGTCAGGATGTGGAATATAAAAGAAGAAGATTTAGATAAGTTTAGGATGACATGTAATGATCGTTTAAGTCCTGAGGGTGCTACAGGATTTATGTTTGGAGGAATACTTTATAGTTCAATAGCCGTCTTTTCTATTATTGTATCAGGTGATTGGGATTACTGTATGGTTCTCCTTAATATAGGAATTGTTAAGCTGGAAGTGTTGTTATATGCTCTGCAAGTAATTTTTTTCATTTTATATTTATTTCCAAAAGCTACAAACACTTGTCGTATTATTATACGCACTTCAAATGGCTACTATATTACTTACAGTTTTAGTTGTTTCTGAAATAGCTAATAATTCAATGGATCGTATTACGTTGAATTATGTATGTTTGCTATATTTAGGAGCAGTAATTTTTCATATTGTAACAACAATAGATACATTTAAATTGGCAAGTGAAGGTGCGTTTAGTATGGATGAAAGATCCGTATCCTTTTTTAGTAAAACAAAAGGAACTATGATGAAAGTTGCTTCAATATACGCATTAATCATTCTTATTTTGATTTATTTTCATAATGATTATGCGTTTGATACTTTTATTGGATATGTAATAGGAACTGTTTTAATGTATACGATAGCCATAGGAGCAGCTGAATTTCAGCTATTAGCATATTGCAGATTTAAATTTCCATCATTTAATAAAACGTGGGAGCAACATAAAAGAGAGACTCCAAGATATCGAAAGAAAAATAAAAAAGGTAAAACGAAACGTAAGGCATAAAGAAAGTGCGTATTGTACGTTTTGATGATAGAAAAGTAATTATTTACAAGAGAGTATTTTAACTTCTAAAAGAAAATTTAATTATGTAAGGTGATTAAAGTGATTAGAAGGTTATCTGATCGAAAATGTAGAGTGGGTAGTGTGATGATGAAATGAACATAAAAAAGGTTTCTAAAATGATTACTATCATAATAACAATCAGCCTACTACAAGCATGCAGTTTTTTTGAAGAAAAGGTAGAGTATGAGCCATTTATTAAGGCATTGGATGAAGGTGACATGAAAAAGGTTATGTCTGCAAGTGATGATGGGTATGCTTTTGTGGAACAAAGAGGTATTTATAGTACGTTTGAGCAAAAAGAAGATGGAGAGCATAGTAAGACAATTCGTCAAACTACGGAAGGTGTATATAATACAAAAGATAAAAGTTTATATGGAGAGGCGATACAAACAGTTACGACTGATATAGAAAAAGACAAGGGAAAAAGGACAAATGAGAATTATAAAAAAGAAACTATTTATAGTACTCATGTTAAGTATGAAAATGGACAGGTGAAAAGTTCGGATTCAAATCTAGATGTTTCATACGTAAACTTAATTGTAGATCGTTTAAATGGGATAGGGAAACTAAAAATGAAGCCTGAAGATGATATGAAAAAGTTTGATCAGCCTAATTCAGTGGGATATCGACTAACTGAATCTGAATTTAAAAATATTATTAATAATAAATTAAAGATACAATACGATGAATTTGATGGAGCAACAATCGTATTGTACCTGGATGCCCCAAATAATCCAAAACAAATTTTGCAAATGAGGATAGATATAGATTTTAAAGAAAAGAATGAGGATGGAAAATTAATAGAAAATATGTTCCAAATAATAACGTATTTTAATAGAAAACAGGATAATAACCAAGATGCGAGACAGGAATATTTAAAATACAAGGCGCAGTACAACAAAAGAGATTGTTAAGAGTTGCGATGAAAATAAAAAGGTATAAAATCAGTGACTAAGAAAATTGCATCTTTATTTTGGTAATATACTATAGTTCGGGGAAAGGTGGAGTTAACAAATGTGGAACATAAAAGAAGAAGATTTAGATGAATTTAGAATTACATGTAGACATCGTTTAAGCCCTGAAGGAGCTATGTTGTTTATGTTTGGTGGAATGCTTTATAGTTCGTTATTGATGCTTTTTATTTTTGGAGCATTAATTAGATTTGGCTGGGATTACTATCCGACTCTTTTTGACACAGTAATAGTCAGAATGGAATTGTTGTTATATAGCCTACAAGTAATCTTTTTTATTATATATCTGATCCCTAAGGTACGTTTTAAATTTCAAAAACTCCAGACATTGGTGATATTATTATATGCGTTTCAGTTAGGTACTATAGGTCTTACGGCATTTGTTCTTCCAGGGATGAGTAATTATTCTATTAATTTTATTACGCTTATTTATGTAGGTTTACTAGTATTAGGAGCAATACTTGTTCATGGTGTAACAACAGTTGATACTCTTAAACAAGCAAGTAAAGGTGCATTTAGTATGGGAGAAAGATCTACTTCATTTTTTAATAAGGCAAAGAAAAATATAATGTTTGGTGTGGTAATTTATGTACTAATTCTTCTTGTTTTAATTTATATACAAAATAATTACTCATTGAGCATAATGTTTGGTTACTTTATATTTACGTTCATCATGTACGCGGTAGCCATAGGTGCAGCAGAGTTCCAATTATTAGCCTATTGTAGATTTAAATTTCCATCATTTTATATTTCGTGGGAGGAACATGAAAGGGAACGTCAGAAAAGACTAAAGCTTTATGAAGAGAAGGAAAAAAGAAAACTAAAGAAATAAAATAAGTTTTGGTTTCTGAAAATTCGAATAGAATATATAAACAATTAAGGATTGTATATAAATTAATGCTATTAAAAATTAAAGCATCTTCAATATAATCTGTATGAGTAAATAAATAGCAGTAAGTAAAGGTGAAATGTATTAATTTCCAAAAAGGAACATAATGAACTTAAAAATGCCTAGGGAAATCAACGGGGTGTCAGTATGAAGTTAAAGAAGAAATCTAAGATGATGATAGTTCTGTCAATAGTATCAAGTTTATTAAGTGGATGTGGTTTTGGGGAGACGAAGATAGAGTATGAGAGATTAGTAAAGGCATTGGATGAAGGTGACATGAAAAAGGTTATGTCTGCGAGTGATGATGGATATGCGTATGTGGAACAAAGAGGTATATATAGTACATATGAGCAAAAGGAAGATGGAGAGCATAGAAAAACAATCTATCAAACTTCGGAAGGGATATATAATACGAAAGATAAAAGTTTATATGGAAATACAACACAAGAGGTTACTTCAGCAGTAGACAGCAAAGATAATAAAGAAGAAGTTGTTTATCGTACCAATATTATGTATAAAAATGGACAGGTACAAAGTCCGGAATCGAATCTGGATGTTTCATATGTGAACTTAATTGTAGATCGTTTAAAAGGGATAGGGAAACTAAAGATGAAGCCCGGGGATGATATAAAAAAGTTTGATCAGCCTAGTACTGTTGGATACAAACTAACTGAATTAGAGTTTCAGAGTATCATTAATGATAAGTTGAAAATACAATATGATGAATATGATGGTGGATCAATCGCATTGCATATTGATTCTAAAAATGGTTCAAAGCAGATATTGGAAGTAAGTATTGTAATAAATTATAAGAAAAGAAATGATGAAGGCAAGTTAGTAAAATACATATCACAAATACATACATCTTTTGATAGTCACCAAGGTAATAACAAAGATGCGAAACAGGAATATATTGATTTTAAAGCAAAGTATAATAAGACGCAGTAATATTTAGAAGAGCATTTGTACGTAAAGATAATAGCGACATAAGTGTGATAAATGTTTCATAAATATAGTGGAAAGAATTTGAGGATAAACGCCCCAATTGCTGGAGTAGATGCAACAACTGGGGCGTTTATCTGTCTAAATTTAGCTTGAATACATGACATGTTTTAGTTAGGGGCACGGCTTTACAAGTAGTTTCTCCATCTTCATAATAACGGTGTGAGTTATTTTGTAATTTGCTTGTATTACTAAGTTACGACTATTTCCTCTTATAGAGTTACTTCTTATTATCGATACATCGTCCACATTCCAATGTCTTTAAATCCTAGTCGTTTATAAATTCGTCCAGCAACTGGATTGTTATAAAATAAACAAAGTGTTCGGCTTTCTTTCGTAAAGTCTTGAATCATTTTTTGTAATATGAGTGAAGCAAATCCATTTCCACGATAATTCGGGTGTGTACATACACCAACTACCATAGCGGATAATGAATTTTCAGCGGAAGTAGAGGTGGATGCGATGATCACGCCGTCTTTTTCAATATAGTATGTGCGTCCTGTATTCGTTTCGATAGCCTGCCTTAATATTTTCTCTGATTCATTGGTAGTCGGAAATTCAGCAATGTCACTTCGTAATTTCATAATTCGTTCTATATCATCGAGTGACGCAAGTTTAATCGTTTCATGAATAGGCGTGTCAGGTAAGTTGTTGTCATTTAGACATTCACAAAAATACATTTCATTTTTGACGCCTAATTGTAGACTTGGAGCAGTTTCAAACTTTTCTACAATGGTTGACTTACCAGAGAGTTTAAGTGGCTTATATGCGGAAAGAAGTGCCTCATAATCAGTGGTAACAAAGTCTTCTTTACTATATGGTATAAATGAATCGTGGAATCGGAGTAAAATTGATTTTAATGTTCCATTCTCTTTAAATACTCCCCATAGTTCTTGAAAATCTGTGTCATAACCGAAAGCTTCAATATCTCCAATAATAAACAAGTTAAGGGCTGCTTCTTCTTTTAGATAAGCGAATACTTGTTCATGATCTTTCTTTGTTAATTTTCGCATCATAACGAATCGACCTCTTTTTTATTTTTCTAAATATTACAACTTAAGTTTTTTGAAATCAATATAAAATTTTATGTTTAGTTAACAAACTTTCGGAAAAACTAGGAAAGATATGACAAAGGAGGTTATGAACGGTGGATCATCCAATTCAAGGGTTAATGAAAGCAGCAATGGAAAATTTAAAAGAAATGGTTGATGTAAATACGATTGTTGGAGAGCCTGTTCAAACGGCTGACGGTGGTGTGGTGTTAACGGTTTCTAAAGTAGCGTTCGGTTTTGGAGCAGGAGGTTCTGATTTCCAAACGAATGATGGACAAAGAGCAAACGGTAACGCTGCATTTGGTGGCGGTAGCGCGGGTGGTGTTTCTATTACACCAGTAGCATTTCTTGTGGTGAATAAAGATGGAGTAAATATTCTTCATTTACAAAATGCGACACATTTAGCAGAAAAAATGATTGAATTAGCTCCACAAACAATTGATAAAATTCAATCGATGTTCCAAAAAGAAGAAAAGAAAGAGGGAAATCATCATCCTCAAAACCCTGATGAAATCCTTTAAAAACGCCTGCTTATGAGCAGGCGTTTTTTCTTGTAATCACTATGTAATAAAACACATGAAATTGTAAATAGTTTTTGAAGTTTTTTCTATGTTTCTAAAATTTTTCATGTTAAAATATGCTATAGAATTGAAACATATAAAACGAAGGTGGCTAGGTGCTTTGTCTGGAGGATCTGACCAAGTAAAGAATATGATATATATTAATGGTAATCGTCGAGGTCATTGTTTTATTACATCAGGAATTACGTTTAAAGAGTTTGCGAGTAACATCCCTTCACCGCTTCATCAAGTGTTGCTTTTGAAGCACAACTTTGAATGGACGGATTTTCATTATCATACTTTATTTGAATATGTTGAGGAAGAAAATATACATAAGTTAATTCAAGCAGAGATTGATGAATTTGATGAATTTTGTTGGGTAGATTTTGATGATGCAAGCGATTTAGATGAATTAGAGCCGAAAGAAATTGCAGAATTATTATATTTGGCTCACAAAAAAGAACCACTTGCAAGAACATTCTTTCCGCTGTTGAAAAATCGATTTGTTTATTTTTCACATGATGACGGATGGTACAACAAAGTGTATTATCGTAGAATTGCTGATTTTGTAGGAATGTTAAGTAAAGTCATTCCGTATAAACTCGGTGCTTTCGGTAAGAAACGTTTTTCTTTCTTCCAAAAATCAAAAATTTTCCCAGCAATTTCAAAAGAATTGATCATGGGACTGATTCCACTAATGGAAGATGGTCTTTACATAGATCTAGCAGGGAAGATTGAGTCAAGAAGAGGTCTTGAAATTCCGGTATATGTAGTTGGTTCGTATGAAAGTACGGATGAGGTGTTAGATAATATCGATGAATTGAAAGAGGAAGCAACAGAAACAGGTTGGCTCATTTTTGATAAGAAAGAACAAGAGTGGCAATGGGTTGTTGACTAAGAAAACTTGGCGTATGAAGTCAAGTTTTCTTGTCATTTGAAAGGAGTACAAATGAAGAAATATTATACAATTGTGGGTATTATAAGTATTATTCTCGTGGCAATATTACTTATAACTTGTCCGAAAGAATCAGATTTTAAAGTGTATGTAGAGGATAAGTATGCGTTGAATTGTAATGAGAGTAGTTTTGAATGCACGCAAAATGTAGATGGTAAAAAAGAAAAACTACAATTTGAAAGTACAGATGCACGAAATGGTGTATTCTTTATGACTGTAAAGCAAACATTTAAAACAGAAGCTGGTGTTTCAAAAGAATATAGCGGAGTAGGAATGTTTGGTACATTTCTTTTTGTTTCAGAGAAGACTTTCTAGTAATAGAAGGTCTTTTTTTTATGCTTATGTTCATATAGATGAAGTAAGACAAGCATAGGAGGGGTAGCGATGAAGAACACATGTATCGTTTGCGGTGGTGAGGAGTTTTTTTCCTCAACGTTATATGCACGTACGAAACAAGATTGGGCATATGCACCAAACATGTATCGATTTGAAAAAGTATTTATTGAGCATCGAGATGAAGAAAATTATCCAGTGTTTCAAGAAATTACAGCGAAACATTGTTGTGGATGCGGTCATATTATGTTGTATCATGAATGAACACACCAAGTATAACTTGGTGTGTTTTTTTAAAACGCTGACAAAGCAAGCGGATAAAGTAAAGTAAATAAAACAGAAAAACTACCAAAACCAATTGCTGTATATCCAAGTGTTCTTGCTCCGAAATTGACAGCTAATAGGCCAACTAAAATTGCTAGGGAGCCGAGCGTAACTGGATAAAAAGCAATGGAGAATAACGAAAGAAATAAAGCGACATAGCCTACCATTGTGCCGGTATTTGTACCTTCTATCTCATTTGCAATTTCTTTACGCTTATGTCTAATTGGAATGCCAGCTGGTGATATTTCAGCAGCATACTCTTCGTTTTTTTCACCACTTTTAAAATGATGATTTCTCTTTCTTCGCATGTACATCCCTCTCTTTCAATTGGGTGTATCTATAGTATCTTTCAAAATGAGAAGAGCATGAGTATGAGTTAAACCCAAGTAAAGCAAAAATTGGAGAATACGCATTCCATCGTTAACATATCCATCTCCTATTGAAGATAAAGTGTGGGATTTTTTCCACTAGGACTGATTATCAGCCAGCAACAATTGGATTTTTATGAGCAGTTCTCTCCCATTAACTGATCCGCATCCATTGAATTTTGAGGTAGGTGTCTTACTGCAAGCGGGATAAAACAGGAATTTTGGAAAATGATGTAGAATGAAATGAATGATAATACGTGAAGGTAGGGGAATGTATGACGAA
Organism: Bacillus sp. RB3; assembly: GCF_030164735.1. Taxonomy (NCBI): domain Bacteria; kingdom Bacillati; phylum Bacillota; class Bacilli; order Caryophanales; family Bacillaceae; genus Bacillus; species Bacillus sp. RB3. Next base: position 54,183 of record NZ_JASNGE010000017.1, on the reverse strand, counting down.
ATTTAATTGGCACGAGTCAGCGGAGAAGAAATGGGATAGTAGCGCAGAGTTTTGGAATCAAAATAGTCAAGAGATGTGGGACAGTGGTAGCAGAAGTACAATTATTCCGTTTTTTGAACAATACGTGAAGAAAGAAGCACAAGTGCTCGATGTTGGTTGTGGTGATGGCTACGGTACATATAAATTAAGTCGCGCAGGCTATAAAGCAGTAGGAGTAGATTTATCGGAAGTGATGATTCAAAAAGGTAAGGAACGCGGAGAAGGACCGAATTTATCTTTTATAAAAGGAGATCTTTCTGCATTACCATTTGAAAATGAGCAATTCGAATCAATTATGGCAATTAATTCTTTAGAATGGACGGAAGAGCCATTACGAGCGTTAAATGAAATAAAGCGTGTGTTAAAGAAAGATGGATATGCATGTATTGCAATTTTAGGACCGACAGCAAAGCCACGAGAGAACAGTTATCCTCGCTTGTACGGAAAAGACGTTGTTTGTAATACGATGATGCCTTGGGAATTTGAACAGTTAGCGAAAGAACAAGGTTTTAAAGTTGTAGATGGCATCGGCGTATATAAGCGCGGAGTAAATGAGAAGATGTTAGGTCAACTACCTACAGAGTTACAACAATCGTTAACATTCTTATGGGTATTTATGTTAAAAAACGTATAAAGAAATGAAAGAATTTTTAGGAGGTAAATAAGTGCAGAAAATACAAAAAACTGATACAATATCATCAGAACCAATTAAAGGGGGACTAGGGTATATGACAACTACTACAACAGTGAAATCCGATATTGAAATCGCACAAGAAGCGAGTATGAAGAAGATTCAAGAAATTGCAGCTGATTTAAATATTTTAGAAGATGAATTAGAGCCATACGGGCATTATAAAGGTAAGTTATCTCTTGATATTTTTAAGCGCTTACAAGATGAGAAAGACGGTAAAGTTGTTTTAGTAACAGCAATTAACCCAACTCCAGCTGGAGAAGGTAAATCAACAGTAACAGTTGGTTTAGGTCAAGCTTTTAACAAAATTGGTAAGAAAACAGTAATTGCACTTCGTGAACCATCTCTTGGACCGACGATGGGATTAAAAGGTGGAGCAGCAGGTGGCGGTTTTTCACAAGTCGTACCAATGGAAGACATTAACCTTCACTTTACTGGAGATATCCATGCGATCACAACTGCCAATAACGCATTAGCAGCGTTTATTGATAATCATATCCAACAAGGAAACACACTTGGAATTGATACGCGTAAAATCGTTTGGAAACGCTGCGTTGACTTAAATGATCGTGCCCTTCGTAACGTAGTAATTGGTCTTGGTGGACCTGTACAAGGTGTACCACGTGAAGACGGTTTTGACATTACAGTAGCATCTGAAATTATGGCCGTGTTCTGCCTTGCAACAGATATTCAAGACTTAAAAGCACGTTTATCTCGCATCGTAGTTGCCTATAACTTTGCAAATCAACCTGTAACGGTTAAAGATTTAGGTGTAGAAGGTGCGTTAACACTATTATTAAAAGACGCATTAAAGCCGAACTTAGTACAAACGTTAGAAAATACACCAGCTATCATTCATGGCGGACCATTTGCGAATATCGCTCACGGTTGTAACAGTGTTATCGCTACAACAATGGCAGCAAAATTAGGTGATTATGTTATTACAGAAGCTGGATTCGGTGCTGATTTAGGCGCTGAGAAGTTTTTAGATATTAAAGCTCGTGCAGCTGGCATTAAACCAGAAGCAGTTGTTATTGTTGCGACGATTCGTGCGCTTAAAATGCATGGTGGCGTTGCAAAAGATCAATTAAAAGAAGAAAATGTAGATGCATTAGCAAAAGGTATGGAAAACTTACAGAAGCATGTTGAAACAATTCAAAGCTTCGGTGTGCCTTTCGTAATTGCAATTAATAAATTCATTACAGATACAGATGCAGAAGTTACATACTTACAAGAGTGGTGTAATGAGCGTGGCTATGCAGTATCCTTAACAGAAGTTTGGGAGAAGGGTGGCCAAGGCGGAGTTGACCTTGCTGAAAAAGTACTAAAAGAAATCGAAAAAGGTGAAAACAACTACGCACCACTTTATGAATTAGAATTACCCTTAGAAGAAAAAATTCGTACAATTGCTCAAAAGGTATATGGCGCAAAAGATATTGAATTTGCTCCGAAAGCACGTAAGCAATTAGCTCAATATGAAGGAGAAGGTTGGAGTAACCTACCAGTTTGTATGGCGAAAACACAATACTCTCTTTCTGACGATGCAACAAAATTAGGTCGTCCATCTGACTTTATCGTTACAATTCGTGAGTTAAAACCATCTATCGGCGCAGGCTTTATCGTTGCGTTAACAGGTACAATGTTAACAATGCCAGGTCTTCCAAAACAACCAGCAGCACTTCAAATGGATGTAAATGAAGATGGAAAAGCAGTAGGTTTATTCTAAAAGGTTGTAATTCATCTCGTTTATCTGTAAACTATATATACATCAAGTGGCGCCTTTCCATCGAAAGGCGCCTGTTTTTTGGAGGAAATTATGTTTGATCCAACTGCTTTTGACAATTTAAAAGTAATCGTAGAAGGTGCTGTGTATGATTTTGATCTACATGGAGATATTCTTGTAACAGATCGAAAAGATATGATGGATCTTGCTTCATTAAGTCGTATATATCATATCTCATTTCAATTAACAGAACCGTTTGAACCATTAGTAGAAGCAACATTTTCATTATCTGTGGATGCAAAGAACTTGTCTGGTGAAATACTAGAAGTGCCTCAGTTTACACCAGGTTGTGAAATGAAGCTAGCATTTTTATTCCCGTTAGAACAACCAGAAGTAAAATGCGAAGGAATTGAAACATTAATGCGTTCTATATGGGGAAAAGAAAGAATGATTATGCAGAAAGTTTCATACGAATATAATAAGCAAGCGATTTCATATCATAATAAGGTAGAGGTTCTATTTCAAAAAGCGATTACAGAAGACCATGTTGATGATTTAATAGCTGTTATTTCACACATGATAGAAACGGTGCGAACAATACAGCATTTTCTTCAAAAATAGAGATAAAGGAGAAAAACAAATGATAAAAGATATGCAACCATTTTTACAACAAGCTTGGGAGAAGGCTGGTTTTAAAGAGTTAACTGAAATTCAAAAACAAGCGATTCCAACTATTTTAGAAGGACAAGACGTTATAGCTGAATCTCCAACTGGAACAGGAAAAACATTAGCGTACTTATTACCACTTTTACATAAAATTAATCCTGAAGTAAAACAGCCACAAGTTGTTGTTTTAGCGCCAACACGTGAACTTGTAATGCAAATTCATGAAGAGGTTCAAAAGTTTACAGCAGGAACTGAAATTTCAGGTGCATCTTTAATTGGTGGTGCAGATATTAAGCGCCAAGTTGAAAAATTAAAGAAACACCCAAGAGTAATTGTCGGTTCACCAGGCCGTATTTTAGAATTAATTCGTATGAAAAAGCTAAAAATGCATGAAGTAAAAACAATTGTATTTGATGAGTTTGATCAAATTGTAAAGCAAAAAATGATGGGCGCAGTGCAAGATGTAATTAAATCAACGATGCGCGATCGTCAATTAGTATTCTTCTCGGCGACAATGACAAAAGCGGCAGAAGATGCGGCACGTGATTTAGCAGTGGAACCACAATTAGTACGTGTAACACGTGCAGAATCAAAAAGCTTAGTTGAGCATACGTATATCATTTGTGAGCGACGCGAAAAAAATGATTACGTAAGAAGAATTATGCATATGGGCGATGTAAAAGCAGTTGCTTTCTTAAACGATCCATTCCGTTTAGATGAAATTACTGAGAAATTGAAATTCCGTAAAATGAAAGCGGCGGCTCTTCATGCAGAAGCAAGTAAACAAGAGCGTGAAGCGACAATGCGTGCTTTCCGCGGAGGGAAATTAGAAATTCTACTTGCTACTGATATTGCAGCGCGCGGTATCGACATTGACGATTTAACACATGTAATTCACTTAGAATTACCAGACACAGTAGACCAATACATTCACCGCTCAGGACGTACTGGACGTATGGGTAAAGAAGGAACTGTCGTATCTCTTGTAACTCCACAAGAAGAGCGCAAATTACTGCAATTTGCGAAAAAACTAGGCATCGTATTTACGAAGCAAGAAATGTTCAAAGGATCATTCGTAGAAACGAAACCGAAAGCACCAAAGAAAAAGAAACCAGCATTTACTGGGAAGAAAAAGCCTAGATAAATGATGGAGAAGGCGTAACTATTTGTAGTTACGTCTTTTTTGTTTGTAAACAAGTGATAATGGGAATTATATTAGTGTTTTTAATGTGCCTATCATATATATGCTTCTACTGGGAGTATCGAAAAAAGGGTAGTTTATTTATTTGGTTTATACGAGGAAATAATATAAAAAAGTCGAATATTAAAATGATGCGAAATAATAAAAAGAAGGTACACATATGGATAGGAAATTAGGAATGTTTTTGAATACAAAATATATTGAAGTAAACGAAGGAATACAAAAAGCAAGGGAATGGGATTTAGAATATATTCAATTATATGCTATGAATCCGACTTTCAACTTAGCTAACATCTCAAAGATACAATGGAATACATTAAAAGAAAACTTATCTTTTAATGAGATTCAAGTCCCGTCATTAGCAATTAGCTTCGGAGAAAATGGAATAATAGGAACTGAAGCTGAATGTGTAATAGAGAGTTTTAAATATATTACTGATAAAGGGTTAAGGTTAGGAGCTAACATAGTAACAGCCCATATTGGGAAAATCCCTGATGATGAAAATAGTGAGTACTATGATAAAATGCTACGTGTTTGTAATGAAATAGGGGACTTAGCGTTCAGATTTGGAGGATTCTTCGCCATTGAGACGGGATCTGAAAAAGCAATAGTATTAAAACGATTTTTAGAAACTGCAAACTCGAAAGGACTAGCTGTTAACTTTGACCCAGCAAATTTAATAAGTGATGTAAATGAAAATCCGGGAGAAGGTTTATTACTATTAAAAGATTATATAGTACAAACTCATATTAAAGATTGTAAAGAAGTGAAAAGTGATCGTTCAACTAAGTATATAGAAGTCGCAGCAGGGAATGGTGAAGTAGATTTCGATATATTCTTCAAAGTATTAGATAAAATTGGATTCGACGGATATAACATGATTGAAAGAAATGATTATTTTGATGAACTGGATGGGATGAGTCAGTCGATAAATTTTGCAAAGAAGTACATACCAACTCAAAAGGAATAACGATAGTATTTGTAGAAAGCTACATAGAATATAAAAACCATTAGGGGGAAATGTAATGATCCATAAAGTAGGACAAATTATGTTATATGTAAATAATCAAGATGAGGCAGTAAATTTTTGGACGGAGAAGGTAGGGTTTCATGTAGTTGCAGAGGAAGATAATAAGCAAGGAATGAGATGGATTGAAATCGCTCCGAAAAGCGGTGCGGAAACGAGCATTATATTACATAATAAAGAAGTTATTTCGAAAATGAGCCCAGAATTGAATCTTGGTACACCGTCTTTAATGTTCTTCTCAGAAAATCTTGATCAACTATATACAGATTTAACAAATAAAAATGTTACTGTTGGAGAAATGGTAACTATGCCTTCTGGTAAAGTGTTTAACTTTGCTGATAGCGAAGGGAATTATTTTGCGGTTATGGAGAAGAACCAATAATAATATTGCTATGTGAAAATCCCCCTCAAATATATTTGAGGGGGATTAAATTTTTGAAGTGGATTTTTCATTAGAGAGTTGTTTAATAAAAAATACTCCTTTTTCAATAGCTGTCTCAATATAGCCAACGATTTGATCAAACGTAAATACTTGTAAGTCTTCATGCAAATGTTGCTTTGGATACAACATATCTTCAAAAAGATACTTTCGAAAAGCTAAAACGTTTTCTTTAGAAACCTCTTCAATATCCACAATGTGAGCCTCTTGATTGAGAAGAGAGAAAAGCTGTTGTTCTTGATCGTAATGATGAAGCAACTTTGCATTTAACAATTTAAAATCGTTATAGTACAGGGGTGCGATAGTTTCGTCATTCTCTATTCTATTTTTTAGCCAAGGTAGAAAAAATCCACTTAGCCAATTATCATCGGCAATGAGGTGGGTATAATAGCCTAAAATAAATGGGGAATCTATATGTGATTCATATTTATGAAAAAATGAATCATAATCTATTCTTCTCGTATAGTTCTTCGTTGTACCGGCATAAAAATGTGAGGTTCCTTTTTCTTTTTTTGAATGAACAGCATCAGGGGCTACAGCTCCAAGTAAGAAAGAAGTCTTATCGTGAATTGATAGTTTCTCAGCAATACCACTAGCGATAATAACATGCATAATTCGTGATCCCATGAATGCCACCTCTGTTTCCAGTATTCATTTCAGGAAGAGGACTAAACAGTTAGTATTACTTTCCCTGTACTTTTTCTACTTTCGACCCATTCATGTGCTTTCCCTGCATTTTGAAGTGGAAAAGATTTCGTAGCCTTAATTTGTAAACGTCCGTCACGCAAATAACGGAAAACTTCATTTGCAGTTTCTTGGAGCAGTTCAGGACGCTTTTTTCGTGTGGTTCCAAAGCTAAAACCGAGTATAGAGCGGCAACTTGCATGTAAATCTTTCGTTTGAAAGTTACCAATTTCACCGCTAGCATTACCGAAATGAACGAGGCGACCGTAATAAGCAAGGCAGTTTAAACTTCTTTCAGAAACCGTTCCAGAAATAGAGTCTAAAATTACATCAACCCCTTCACCATTTGTCAGTTCATTGACTTTCTCTACAAAATCTTCATCTTGATGACAAATAACATAATCAGCTCCAGCATCTAAAGCAATTTCTTTTTTTGCTTCACTTCCGACAGTGCCTATAACTGTTCCAGCCTCTAATAGTTTAGCAAGTTGAATAGCAGTAGTGCCAATTCCGCCAGCAGCCGCATGAATGAGTAGAGATTCACCTTGTTGAAGCCTTGCAACATTTGCGAGTAAATTATAGCTTGTAAAAGATACGATTGGACAAGCGGCTGCAGTTTGAAAGTCAACTTCATGGGGTAATACGAAAGTAAGATTTTCATTTGCAACAACGTATTCTGCGTAAGATCCATTTTGAGGAAAAGCAATGACACGTTGTCCAGGGTGAATATTTTTCACATGAGAACCGACACGTTCTACAATACCAGTGGCATCTATACCTGGAATAAAAGGTAGTGCTTTATTTCCTTTTTTACCATAACGTGATTTAATATCAGCGAAATTTACACTAGTAGCAACAACGCGAATTAAAACTTGATCTTCTGAAATAGACGGTATATCCAAATCTGTATATTTCATCACTTCAGGACCACCGAACGACGTTACAACGATAGCTTTCATCATATATCCTCCTAAATTTGACTATATAAATTATTTTAAATCTTTATCAGAAATTGGAAAAATATATAATAGTTATGTGTGGTTATAAGTGAAGCTTATGAACTCAATGAATCATAATATTAATTTATATAAAAAAACTTTAAAAAAATCGAACGAAATATGAATTACCTGCCAATATATAGTGTAAGACAAAGGAGGGCTGGAATATGAAGGGTGAAATAGATTACGCACATTTAATCCAATTAACTTTATCAGGAAATAAAGAAGCATATAGCAAGTTGTATGATAAAACGATTCAAGAAATATATAAAACAGCACATTTTTTAATAGAGGATAAAACGGATGTAGATGATGTCGTTCAAGAAATATACATACAACTATATGAATCGCTTCGTAAGTATGATAGCGAGAAGCCATTTCGTCCTTGGCTAATTGGACTTGCGATTAAACAAATTCACTCTTATAGAAGAAAGAGGTGGATACGACTACGAATTATAAAAAAAGCAGAAGAGCAAAGAAAGTCAGTACAAATTGATTTTTCTAACGATGTTGTAAGTAAAATATCAAACCAAAAACTAATTGAACTCATTCATAAATTACCGTATAAATTGAAACAAGTTATTATCTTAAGATACTTACATGATTATTCACAAGAAGAAGTAGCACAAATATTACATATTCCAATTGGTACTGTGAAATCTAGAATTCATGCGGCATTAAAGAAACTACGTCAAAAAGAGCAAGTAGAAGAAATCTTTTTAGGAGAGGTAGGGAATGTGAAATGAGTTTAGATTGTAGAGTTAGAGAATCTATACAAGAAGAATCGAAGGGAATTGTTGCCCCGCCGGAGTTAAAAGAAAAAGTAATTGTTCAGATTAAAATGAATCGCGGAGGGAACAAAAGGAAGAAGCGTCTTATTGCAGGAGTGCTTGCAGCAGCTCTTTTAATCCCGACGACTGGTTTTGCGTATCAATCTATTATGGCGGATGGTATATACGGATCTTTCGAGAATTTAAAAAAACATGCCGGAACGATGACATTAGAGGCGTATATGCGTTTTAGTGCAAAATTATCAGAGGCGAAAGATGAAATGGGTACGAAGGAATATGAAGAGTTTACAAAAGAACTAAAAAAATTAACAAATGCAAAACTTACGTACGGAGATTCGAACGGTAATATTGATTATGATCAATTATTACCGGCTAAAAAAGAGGAATTGAAAAAGGTGGTAATGGAGCTTCATCCGTATTTTGATAAATTAAATGGCCATAAGTCTAGTAAAGAGGTATTAACTCCTGAAGAGTATGAACAATATATGGAAGCATTAATGTCATATCAAACCGTTTTAGTAAAAACGAAATCGAGTGGGGGGATAACAATAGAAGAAGTACCTGAAGCGTACAAAGAAAGATTTATTAAAGCAGAGCAGTTTATGGAATATGTAAATGAAAAGGTGCAATAATTAGAAAAGCTCATAGCCTTAGCTTTGAGCTTTTTTATTGAAACAAAAAAGAGTGTTCAATTATACTTTTTCATATTTGCATTATCTTTTTGTATAAAACAATCTAAAAGGGAATAACCAGCTATTAAACTAATTATCGTAACAAAAGTTGTATTTATTAGAATAATATTAACTAAATAAGGTAGGTATTCTGCAAGTGGTGAAAAGAGTAGTGCTGGGGAAAAGGAAATGAATAGTGTAGGTACTGTAATAGCAATAAATTTATCCGGTTGAAAGCTCCAGTTTTGTTTACTTGTTTCGCGATTAATAGATTGAAGGAATCGTAATAAAATGCCAACTATAAGAGGGAAGAGTGTAAAGTAGAATAATCTTGGATAAACGTTAAAGTTCACTTGCGTGTCTGTATCTAAATAAAATTGAATTTTTACTCCTACAAATAATAATAAGACGATAAATAATGTAAAGCAGAGGTATAGCATCACTTTTTGCATTATATTCCACCATCCTTTACTCAAAATATATTCAAAAAAAGAAGAGATATACAATAACTACTGTTGTATATCTCTTCTTTTACTGTTAGTTAATAGTGGAGTTTGCTTTTTCTTGCTTCGTGAAATAATCAATAATGCCCATTGCGCTAATTTCTATATCTAGATGTAAAATGTTGTAAACAGAATGATCTGATGGAACGTTTAACTTTGTAAGATGAGAAGATATTTTATCCATTAACAAAGTTTGTAAAGCTTTAGTTGCTTCATCGAAATCATTATACTTTTCAAAGACTTCCTTACCAGTATGAACGAAAATAGGTAGCCAATATTCCAGTTGATTATATACTTCTGTAACATGAGAGGATGCGCCGTAATGACCGAAATAAATAGTATCTACATTCATACTTTGAATGTGATTTTTAGAAGTAATCATCGCATCTGGTTGGAATTGTGAAGGGGACGTTGATGGTAGATATAATTCTACATCAACGTCTGCGAGTTCTCTATAATAAATTCCAATTGTATCGCCAGTAAAAATCCCGTTTGTTAATGAATCATGAATGCTAATATGGTGCTTCGCATGTCCTGGTGTATCATAAAATGTAAGGGTGCGGTCTTTTGCAATTTTTAACGTATCACCATGTTGTACAATATGAACACGTTCTTCTTCAATTGGAAGAATTGGATCGAAGAGTTTATCGAAATCTTCTTTGTAGACAGCTTTTGCACCCGAAATAAGTTTTGTTGGATCAATCATATGACGAGCACCACGAGAATGCACATATAACGTAGCATTTGGGCACTTTTCCATCATTAAACCAGCAGCCCCTGCGTGATCTAAATGAACGTGTGTAACGATAATGTTTTTAACTGCGTTTAAATCAATATGTAATTGTTGTAAGCCTTCTAAAATATACGGAAGAGAAGGGGCTGCACAAGTTTCAATTAAAGTAATATCGTCACCTAATAAAACGTACGTACCAGTTCGTTCATTATGTTGTAAATCGAAATCATCAATCAGATATAGGTGAGAAGATAATTGCTCTACTTTTTTCATATTTACCACTCCTTATATACTGCATGTTTCTATTATACGCTAAAATAGAAAAAAGGCAGAAAACGAAGCTCGTCTTCTGCCTTTTTGTAATATTATTATTTCGTTTGTTGTTTATTAATAGACATAATGAACAGTCCAACAATCCCGCCTACTAATGGAAGCATAATTTCTCCTGCTAAATTAAAGTAGGAGCTTAAGAATAAACCATTTACATCGATTACCCAGCCAGTAACATACAATAACATCATATATAGTACGAAATAAAACTCGCGATTTGAAATCGTTTCATGTTGTGCAGTTTTCATAATGGACACCATCCTTTTCTTTTATAATGGAATATAAACTGTCACATTTTGTTCATATTTCAATTGTAAAACTTTCCATCATAAAAGTCTAGTAGTATGTGTCGAATTTTGAACGGAAATAAAGCGCTATCATTATATCTTATAAGTACGTAATAAGAGATGTATATTCACGAATGTAGTATAGTATAAACATAGAATGATAGTGAAGAGAGGGGCAAAGATAATGACAGTTTATGATTTTTCAGCTAAAACAATTACCGGTGAAGAAAAATCGTTAAAAGATTACGAAGGAAAAGCACTTCTTATTGTAAATGTAGCTAGTAAATGTGGTTTCACACCGCAATATAAAGGATTACAAGAGGTGTATGATAAATATAAAGACCAAGGACTTGAAATACTCGGATTCCCTTGTAACCAATTCGGAGGACAAGAACCAGGTACAGAAGCGGACATTACTAGTTTTTGTGAATTAAACTACGGTGTAAACTTCCCAATGTTTGCAAAGGTTGATGTGAAAGGTGATAAGGCTCATCCTTTATATACATACATGACAGAACAAGCACCAGGTTTACTCGGTATGAAAGCAGTGAAATGGAATTTTACGAAGTTTTTAATTGGAAAAGACGGGAAAGTAGTAGGGCGTTTTGCGCCGCAGACGAAGCCGGTAGATTTAGAGGTTGAGATTGAGAAGGTACTTGGAGAATAATTAGGAGTTTCACTTTATTAAAAAACGTCTCAAAGAACAATGTAGTTCTTTGAGACGTTTTCTTTAAACTCACATTTTCAAGATTAAATTACTGTATCAAAGCCATCTGATTTAGGTAGAGAAGCTGCTTTTTTCATAAGCACTTCCCATAAGTGTACGGATTTCTTCCATTCTGCTGCAGCCTGCCCCTGTTTATACATAGCATTCTCATAACTGGCAGTAAGTTGTTGCATATCGGCCGAGTTGTAAAGTGTATCGATATGGAGAGCGTATTCTCGGAATGTTTGACTTTCACCCCGTGGCATGCCAATTCTCGCAAATTGTTTTAAAAGTGCACCGTAAGCTTTTTGATAAACAGCATCATCTTTTCGGTATTTATAGAAATGAATAATAAGAAATGTCCTCCATATCATTCTAGTGGTGAAGAGAATGTATCCCATAATACTAATTAGTATCGTAGAGAGGAATACGTACCACCAAGAAAAACTAGTTTGAGAATTTGTGACCTTTTTAGTAGAAGCTTCTTCTGTATTTTCTATTAAACTTTTAAGTTTTGCTTCATTATTTCGTTGTTGTATTTGCGTGTTATTAGAATTATTTGCTTCGCTATTTTGTGAAATAGGAGCAGGCGTATTATTTATAAAATTATAGGGATTAGTAAATCCTTTTGTTGGTTCGAATGGAATCCATCCGTATCCTGGGAAATATACTTCGACCCAAGAGTGTGCGTTATCGTTCGTGATTGTATAAACATCCTCACCTTCTGCAGAGGCAAGTGTATTGTCAAGAGTTCCTTCTGTATAGCCTTTTACCCAGCGAGCAGGAATCCCGGCAGAACGAAGTAGTACAATCATAGACGTCGAAAAATTATTACAGTAGCCGCTTTTTGTATCGAAAAGGAATTGATCTACATAATCTTGGCTTTTGGCAGGGAATAAGACATTCGTTGATTCGTATGTAAAAGAGTTGTCTGTAAAGTAATTTTCAATAGCTAATACTTTATCATATCGGTTGTCTTTATCATTTGTAAGATTGACAGCCAAGTCTTTTACGCGCTGTGGTAATGACTTGGGAAGTTGTGTGTACTTTGTCATAAAATAAGGATTTGTTTCTTGACCTTCATTTGTTTTTACAGCTTTCAAGTTTTCTATGGAAAACTCAGGGATCTCATATGTTACTTTATACGAATGTAAAGTAGTAGAAGAGTCTCCATTCATTGTATAAATTTTTTCTGAAAACGGGTCAACACTGTATGATACATCAGAAGCAGCCTCAACTGATACTAATCCTGCTGGATAGGTAAGGTGAGGGTAACTTTTTTGCATGGTAATTGTTGCCTCAGTCGTTTTCGTTTTTGTATTTTGTTCGTACCAGCTTACGACGTCGTTTTTATTTTTAAAAGAAATCTTTTTCGGATTTTCAGAAATTTCCCAGCCTTTTCCTGTATAAAAATCTTTTGTTTCTACTCTCCAATATTGTTTGTTTTGCGTTCGTGCTGTGAAAACAATTGTAGGATCCGCCTTAAAAGGACCGCCTAATCGCGAGTCATCTAAACCATACCCAATTGTAGAAACTTTTTGTTCTTTACTTGCTTCAGATGTGTTGAATTTTAAAAAATCCATTGGGTTTGGCCATTGAGGGCCAAATTTTGGAGCAAAGTATGCAATGGTTGCTAATAATACGATAAATATTGTAAGTGGTCTAAGTAATTTTGAGATTTCTCTAGCATAATTTTGTAAGTGTTCACGTTCTTTTATTCGTTCTACTTGAAGAAGACTAAGCATAAAAAAGCCGATGACAACAGTACGAATAATAGCGTAGTTTGCATTGTATAAATGTAAGTTATGAAAAGTTGCGATATAAATAATAGTCAATACAAGGAATAGAAACCCACGTTTTTTATGAATAATCCAAAATGAAGTGAAAGAACTCAAAAACCAAAATGAGAGAAAAAATAAAACCGTCGGAAAAACTGGAGAAATATCTAGTAAATTCCTTTGGAAAAACAGGGAGGAATTTCGAAACATATCAGAAAAGAATGTTGTTAGCCAAGATGGATTTATAAAAGCATTTTTATAATATAGGGAATGAATGATAAATAAGACTGTGACAATTTTTATAGGAATCTGCCACCTCGTTTGAAAAAAAGAGAGAGCGAAGCAAATTCCTATAAATGTTACGAAAATATCTAATCTACCTACATTTGTAATACCTATAAGAGGTCTTAGCCATTCTAGTAAAAGAAGAAATACACATGCATGCATGAAGAATCTGTTCGTATCCCACTTGTATTTTGCTTGTAATATCATCATTTGCTCACCTCAAAAAACACGTTTGTATACCGGTTTTCATAAACCGTGTTTACAAATATTTGTCGTTTTTTTAGAGTTTCTAGTATACTGAGTTCTCGGTGTGAAAGTTGATTCGCTTTTTCTTTCACGACAAAAACCATACATTTTCTATTTCTTATAGCAGCACAATCAGCCGCCTTTTGAATATCGGGAGAAAGATTACTGGTCACGAGTATAACCGTGACGGGCTCATAAATTTTTCTTAGTTCCATGTCTACACACTGGGAGAGCGGAAATACACTGTCTGCTTGTACTTTTGCTAAATGACAAAGGATTTGTTGTAACTGCGTATCTCCATTGTCTAAAGGGAAAATAGTTTGTTCTTTTCCGATAGACACGAATGATGCTGGTGAATTTTGTTTCAAGACAGCCCTTACGATAGAGGCAGTAAATGTGACGACTGATTCGAATAGAGGAGACTCGGTTCTGTCTATGAATATCATGATATTATGGCTGCGCTGTTGTTCAAACTCTTTTGTCATAATATTGTTTGTTCGTGCAGTTGCTTTCCAATCGATCCATGAAAAGCGATCGCCAGGTTTATAGTCTCTGACACCGACCGAGATTGTAGAGTCTTTTGCTGAATTTATATTTGCTGAAAGCGCTCCTTGTTCGAAATGATTTTCCAATTGTCGATACGCTATATCTACATACTGGGGATAGACTAAAAATGTATCTGGAACTGAAAAAGTTACTTCTTTCTCCATCATGCCGAATAAATCGCCAGTTTTGACACGAACGCTTGAAAAAGTGTGCTCGCCTCTAGGGATTGTGTCAATAACATATTGAAACGAAATATTTCGTTTCAATCCTGGGAAGAGTACTACCTTATTCATCTTTATTTGTTTACAACTTATAAATTGTGGTGGCAGTTCATCTTCTATAACTAAATAAAGTAAGGGAAAAGGAAATTTTCTTTTTATTGTAATCGTGCTTACAAATTGTTCTCCTACTACATATCCATTTTGGTTTGTTATTCGCTTTACTTCAGCGTCCCGTAAAGCGTAGAAGGGGAGTAGTAGTGAATAAAGAGCAATGGGAATTATGCTGTAAAATAAAAACCAACTTACAAACCCTCCTTGAAACATAGCGTACACAAATGTTAAGACTAGGCATAAAGGGAGTAGCAATAACTTCATAACGTGATATAGCGCTCGCAGCATTCGTTTCATCAAGGGTTCATCGTCCTTTGAGTAGGCACGGTAGTTCGTGCAACGATTTTTGCGATAACTTGTTCGCCAGTTATTCCTTCAAATTTTGCTTCCATTTTTATAATGAGTCTATGTGCTAAAACGTAAGGGGCTAAAAGTTTAACATCGTCTGGAATAACATAATTCCTGCCATGGATAAATGCATAAGCTTGTGAAGCTTTCATTAAAGCAATCGAACCACGTGGACTTACACCTAACTGTATAGAACTGTACGTACGAGTCTGATTAACAAGCTTTACAATGTAATGCTTAATTGCTTTGTCCATACTTACTACCCGTACGCTTTGTTGTAAATAAAGTAATTCTTCTATTGTAGTAATGGTCTGTAATTGAGAGAGTGGATTTGTTTTTTTCATCCGGTTTAAAATTTCAAATTCTTCCTCTGGTGTAGGATATCCCATTTTTAGTTTCAATAAGAAACGATCGAGCTGAGCTTCTGGTAGAGAATATGTTCCTTCATATTCGACCGGATTTTGTGTAGCCATGACAAAGAACGGCTTTGGTAAAGGCTTTGTAATGCCATCTATTGTAATATTGCCTTCTTCCATACATTCAAGTAAAGCAGATTGTGTCTTTGGAGATGTACGATTAATTTCATCAGCAAGTACAAAATTCCCCATAATTGGTCCAGGCTTGAACTCAAATTGGAGCTCTTTCGGATTATAAATAGAAACTCCTGTTACATCTGACGGCAATAAATCAGGTGTAAATTGAATTCGCTTATAATCAGCATCAATGGATTTAGAAAGAGCACGTACTAGCATTGTTTTCCCGACACCAGGAACATCTTCTAATAGCACATGACCTTCAGCTAAGAGAGCTGTCAAAACTAAGATGGTTTCTTTTCGTTTTCCGACCATTATTTTTTCAATATTATTGATTATTTTTTCTACAGTGGGATGTAATGAATCAAGCTGGGGCATCGTAATCCTCCTAATGTTATTATCGTTTTCTAATCAATTTAGTGGACATATTTCTAATTCTATATGTAGACAGTAAAGGTCTACCTTAAATTCTGAGAATATTCAGATTATTTATTTCGATTACATCTAGTATAATTGTTTCCGTAACTAAGGGCAATACAGTAAATAATGATTTGTAGTTTTATGTAAAATCAGACTCGATATAAAATAATAACATTGGGAAAAATTTTTTTACATACAATTTATACTCTTTTCCTTATAGCAGTTTTGAAATAATATCAAAACTCTTTTTCTTTTGCAAAATAGTCGATACCTCAAAATACCATTCTCCTAATAATCACGATTAACCATAACCTTCACAACGGAACAAAAGGTTTTCTCACAAACTTATTCTCTAATAAATTTTTGACAATCTCTTGAACTGTGCGAAATGTCACATCTGTATTTTACAACCTCTCTTATAGTAAGGGTATGTAAGAGAGACGTATTAAAGGAGTGAACAGTATGAAGAAAAAAACTTCAGCACTAATGAGACGTTTAAAATATTTTTCACCAATAGATCGTTATAACGATAATCATACACAAGAAACATATGAAGATCGCGAATGGGAAAATGTGTACAGAAAGCGTTGGCAGCATGATAAAGTAATTCGTTCTACACACGGCGTGAACTGTACTGGTTCATGTAGCTGGAATATATATGTGAAAGATGGAATTGTAACTTGGGAAGGGCAGGAGCTTAACTATCCGACTACAGGTCCTGATATGCCAGATTTTGAACCGCGAGGATGCCCACGTGGAGCAAGTTTTTCTTGGTACATTTATAGTCCACTTCGTGTGAAATACCCGTATGTACGTGGTGTTCTTTGGAATATGTGGCAAGAAGAATTGCAAAATAACGAGTCACCATTAGAGGCTTGGAAAAGCATTGTGGAAAACCGTGAAAAGGCACGTACGTATAAGCAGGCGCGTGGTAAAGGGGGATTCATTCGTGCGAATTGGGATGAAGTATTACAACTCGTTTCAGCCTCTCTACTTTATACAGTAATTAAATACGGGCCAGATCGAAATGTTGGCTTTTCACCAATTCCAGCTATGTCGATGTTAAGTCATGCTGCTGGTAGTCGCTTTATGCAACTTATGGGTGGACCGATGCTTAGCTTCTATGATTGGTATGCGGATTTACCACCAGCTTCTCCTCAAATTTGGGGCGATCAAACAGATGTACCGGAAAGTAGTGACTGGTATAACTCTGGGTACATTATGACATGGGGTTCAAATGTACCAATGACGAGAACACCAGATGCACACTTTTTAGCAGAGGTTCGATATAAAGGAACGAAAGTCGTTTCTGTCAGTCCTGATTTCGCTGAATCAACAAAGTTTGCGGATGATTGGATTAGTGTGAAACAAGGTACAGACGGTGCACTTGCGATGGCAATGGGGCATGTAATCTTACAAGAATTTTACGTAGATAATCAAGTGGAATATTTCACAAAGTATGCGAAGCAATATACTGATTTTCCTTTCTTTGTCACATTGAAACAAAAAGGAGATCAATTCGTTGCTGATCGGTTCTTAAATGCTTCTGATATTGGACGAGAAACGAAGTTAGGGGAATGGAAACCTGTTCTTTGGAACGAGAATACGAATGATTTTGCAACACCTCACGGCACAATGGGGTCACGTTGGGATAATGAAAAGAAATGGAACTTGCGTTTAGAAGATGAAGAAACAGGTGAAAAGATTGATCCACGTCTTTCTTTACTTGGAATGGAGGATAGTGTTCAAACTGTACAAATTCCGTACTTCTCTGATGATGGAAACAAAATATTAGAACGTACGATTCCAGTGAAAAAGGTTATGACAGAAGAGGGCGAATTGTTCGTTACAACTGTATACGACTTAACGTTAGCAAATTACGGTGTGAACCGCGGGCTTGGCGGACAAGAACCGAAAGACTTCAATGATGACATACCGTTTACACCTGCATGGCAAGAGAAAATGACAGGAGTAAAACGTGAGCTTATTATTCAAATCGCTCGTGAGTTCGCACAAAATGCTGTTGATACGAATGGTCGCTCAATGATAATTGTCGGAGCGGGTATTAACCATTGGTTTAACTCTGATACGATTTATCGCGCCGTTTTAAATCTTGTTCTTCTCGTTGGAGCACAAGGTGTAAACGGCGGTGGTTGGGCTCATTATGTTGGTCAAGAAAAATTAAGACCAGCAGAAGGATGGCAAACAATCGCGATGGCAAAAGATTGGCAAGGTCCACCGAAATTACAAAACGGTACATCCTTCTTCTATTTCGTAACAGATCAATGGCGTTATGAAGATACACCTGTTGGACATTTAGCATCACCAGTTGAAGGTAACTCTCGTTATCAACATCACGGTGATTACAACGTATTAGCTGCACGACTTGGCTGGTTACCTTCTTATCCAACATTCGAGAAAAATGGAATTGAATTATATAAAGAGGCTGTTGCTGCTGGTGCAACAACGCAAGAAGAAATCGGAAAATATGTTGCACAAAAATTAAAAGAAAAAGAACTGAAATTTGCGATTGAAGATCCAGATAACAATAACAACTTCCCGCGCAATTTATTCGTATGGCGTGCGAATTTAATTTCGAGTTCTGGTAAAGGACATGAATATTTCTTAAAACATTTATTAGGTACAACAAACGGGTTAATGAATGACGACAGTGATTCATTACGACCAGAAGAAATAAAGTGGCATGAAGAAGCGCCAGAAGGGAAGCTTGATTTACTCATTAATTTAGATTTCCGTATGGCTGGAACAGCACTGTATTCTGATATCGTCTTACCTGCTTCAACTTGGTACGAAAAACACGATTTAAGCAGTACAGATATGCATCCATTTGTACATCCATTTAATCCGGCAATCGGTTCACCGTGGGAAGCGCGCTCTGACTGGGATATTTTCACTTCACTTTCTAAAGCTGTGTCAGATTTAGCGAAGAAAATTGATCTTGAACCAATGAAAGAAGTTGTTGCAACACCACTTCTTCATGATACACCGCAAGAATTAGCGCAACCACTTGGCAAGATTAAAGATTGGAGTAAAGGTGAATGTGAACCAATCCCGGGTAAAACGATGCCACAAATTCACGTTGTTGAAAGGGATTATAAAACGATTTATGACAAAATGACTGCGCTTGGACCAAATGCCGGAAAACAACCGATTGGTACGAAAGGGATCTCTTGGTCAGCAGAAAAAGAGTATGAGCAATTAAAGAGCAAATTAGGAGTCGTTCGAACGGATTCTATCGCGAAAGGTTGTCCAGACATCAAAGAAGCAATCAATGCTGCTGAAGCGGTATTAACACTATCTTCTACAACAAACGGTCATATGGCAGTAAAAGCATGGGAAGCACTTGAAAAACAAACAGATTTAAAACTACGTGATTTAGCAGAAGAACGTGAAGAAGAATGCTTTACATTCGAACAAATTACAGCACAACCGAAAACCGTAATTACTTCTCCGGCCTTTACAGGTTCAGAAAAAGGTGGACGACGTTACTCACCGTTTACAACAAATGTGGAACGTCTCATCCCTTGGAGAACGATAACTGGTCGACAATCTTTCTACTTAGACCATGACATGATGAAAGAATTTGGTGAAACGATGGCAACATTTAAACCAATTCTGCAACATAAACCGTTCCGTAAATCACGACCTGAAGTAGAAGGGAAAGAAATTACATTAAACTATTTAACACCGCATAATAAGTGGTCGATTCATAGTATGTACTTCGATTCATTACCGATGTTAACGCTATTTAGAGGTGGTCCAACTGTTTGGATGAATAAAGAGGACGCTGCTGAAGCGGGTGTTGCAGATAATGATTGGATTGAGTGCTTTAATCGTAACGGTGTTGTTGTAGCGCGTGCTGTTGTAACGCACCGTATACCGAGAGGAATGGCATTTATGCATCATGCGCAAGATCGTCACATTAACGTACCTGGTACGAAATTAACAAGTAATCGCGGGGGAACGCATAATAGTCCAACTCGAATTCACGTAAAACCGACACATATGATTGGTGGATATGGTCAATTAAGTTATGGATTTAACTATTATGGTCCAACTGGGAACCAGCGTGATTTAAATGTTGTAATCCGTAAACTGAAGGAGGTAGATTGGCTTGAAGATTAAAGCACAAGTCGGAATGGTAATGAACCTAGATAAATGCATCGGCTGTCATACTTGTAGCGTAACATGCAAAAACACCTGGACAAATCGTCCAGGTGCTGAATATATGTATTTCAATAACGTAGAAACGAAACCAGGTATTGGTTATCCGAAACAATGGGAAGATCAGGAGAAATATAAAGGCGGCTGGGAATTGAAAAATGGTGAAATTCAGCTAAAATCCGGTTCGAAAATGAAACGTCTTATGAATATTTTCCACAATCCAGATCAACCAACGATTGATGATTACTTTGAACCTTGGAACTATGATTATGAAACGTTAACAAATAGTCCGCAGCGTAAGCATCAGCCAGTTGCTCGTCCGAAATCAGCAATTACAGGCGAATTTATCGACAAAATTGAATGGGGTCCAAACTGGGAAGATGACTTAGCAGGCGGACATATAACTGGATTGCAAGATCCAAACGTAAAGAAAATGGAAGAAGAAATTAAAACAGATTTTGAAAACGTCTTTATGATGTATTTACCACGCATATGTGAACATTGTATGAATCCATCTTGCGTATCATCTTGTCCATCTGGTGCGATGTATAAGCGTGAAGAAGATGGAATTGTTCTTGTAGATCAAAATGCATGTCGCGCATGGAGATTCTGCGTATCATCTTGTCCATATAAAAAAGTGTATTTTAACTGGCAAACGAATAAAGCTGAAAAATGTACAATGTGCTTCCCACGTATTGAAGCTGGTATGCCAACAATTTGTTCAGAAACATGTGTAGGACGTATCAGGTATATTGGAGTAATGCTATATGACGCTGATAAAGTAAAAGAAGCAGCTTCTGTTGAAGACGAAAAAGATTTATATGAATCGCAGCTTACTGTTTTCCTAGATCCAAATGATCCAGAAATAGCAGCTGAAGCGAAAAAACAAGGCATTCCTGAAGAATGGATTAAAGCAGCACAACAGTCACCTATCTATAAAATGATTATCGATTGGAAAATTGCTCTGCCTCTTCACCCGGAGTATCGTACAATGCCGATGGTTTGGTATATCCCTCCGCTTAGCCCAATTATGAACATGGTGGAAGGGAAAGGTAGTAACTGGCAAGCAGAAGAGGTTTTCCCTGCAATTGATAATATGCGTATTCCAATTCAATATTTAGCGAATTTACTCACTACAGGGGATGAATCACACATTCGTCTTACATTGAAAAAAATGGCTGTTATGCGAACATATATGAGAGCACTGCAAATTAATAAAGAGCCAAATGAAGCTGTATTAAAAGAACTTGGTTTAACGAAACAGGATGTAGAAGATATGTATCGTCTTCTTGCCATTGCGAAATATAAAGATCGCTTCGTTATCCCGACATCTCACCGTGAACAAGTGGCAGATTTATATAGCGAACAAGGAAGCTGTGGTTTATCATTCACAGGTGGTCCAGGCTCTTGTATGACAATTTCTTAAATAAAGGGGGCAGAAAATTATGAGACAAAGTTTACAAACAGCTTTTTCTTGTTCTTCTTTTCTTCTCTCCTATCCTGAACTAGGGTGGAGAGAAGCTGTAACTGAATTGCAAGAAGAGGTTGAAACAATAGAACAGGAAGACGTTAAAGCGTCACTTACAGCCTTTATAAAGCAAGCGCTAGATAAAACGAATGATCAACTCATTGATAGTTACGTATATACATTCGATTTTGGTAAGAAAACAAATATGTATCTTACTTATATGAACACTGGTGAACAAAGAGAAAGAGGTATTGAATTACTGGAGTTAAAACAGCATTATAAAAAATCTGGTTTTGAAGTAACAGATAAAGAATTACCTGATTATTTACCGCTATTGCTTGAGTTCTTTGCAAATGCAAATGAGATAGACAGTGAACCAATTATGAGTAAATACACGGAGAATATACAAGCGTTACACGTTCAATTAAAAGAAGCAGACAGTATGTATGAACCAATTCTTGCGGCTGTTCTACTCGCTATCGAAACATGGGGTGTACAGACAAATTAGAAAGGAGAGTTGTTAAAATGATGGATCAATTTCTATGGGTATTGTTTCCCTATATCATTTTTGCAATCTTTATCGGTGGACATATTTTTAGATACAACTATGATCAATTTGGATGGACATCAAAATCTAGTGAACTATTAGAAAAGAAAATGCTCCGACTCGGAAGTCTATTATTTCACTTTGGGATCATGTTCGTAATTGGCGGTCATGTTATGGGGATTTTAATTCCAGAAGCTGTATACCGTTCAGTAGGTATTTCTGAGCATGTGTACCATGTAGTAGCAATTAGTTTCGGACTTCCGGCAGGTGTTGCTTCTATTATCGGTTTAATTATATTAACGTACCGCCGCGTAACTGTAAAACGTATCATTGCAACGAGTACAAAGGGAGATTATATTGCGCTTATTTTATTACTTATCGTAATGCTAGCAGGACTTTCTTCAACATTTTTAAATATCGATTCAAAAGGATTTGATTATCGTACAACGATTGGCCCTTGGTTCCGAAGTCTCTTTATTTTCCAACCGAAAGTTGAATATATGATGGAAGTACCAATATGGTTTAAAATTCACATTCTCGCAGGGATGGGGCTTTTCGCAGTGTGGCCATTTACAAGACTTGTACATGTATTTAGTGCCCCAATTAAATATGTAAGCCGTAGTTATGTGATTTACAGAAGACGTATTCCTAATGAGTTGAAAAAATAATACTGCTGTAAACGGATAGGAGCTAATGGTTAAAACGAAACGAGGTCTAATATGGAAGGCCTCGTTTTTGTTTACATAGGCAATAAACGTTAATAAGTAGTTTAAATTGAAAAAAGATTAGCATCTAAATAAGATGCTAATCAATGCTACAAACAGAAGCAGAGCAATCTTCACAAGCAATTTCACATTTTAAAAATTGTAAATCGTGGATTGTAATCTTTCCTTTATGAATTGAAATTGTACCTTGCTTTTTTAATTCATTTAACATTCGATTTACACTTTCACGTGAAGTTGCACAGAAATTAGCGAGTTCTTGATTCGTTAATGGTAAATCGATGAGAATACCATTTTCTTTTAATACACCGTAACTATTTGTCATTCGTATAAGAGTAGAGTACAGGGCACCTTTTTTGCCGTGTAATACTAAATCTCGGAACTTCGTTTGCATTCTTCTTAAATGTTCACTAATCCATTTCATAAATTCAAATACAAGAGCGGGTTTTTGGAGTAATGCTTTTTCTAACGCTTCACGTTTTATTACACCTACTTCAACATCTTCAAGACATTTTGAGTTTAATAAATATTTTGCATTATCCGTGAACAATGTTAATTCTCCAATAATGTCATATTTCGAACAAATTCGAAGTGTTAATTCTTGTCCGTCAGCACTAAGTTTACTAATTTGTACTTTCCCTGAGTGAATGATATAGAGTTCTGTTGCCTCCATACCTTCTTGAAAAATAAAACTACCTTTTTTTATCTGCATTTTATATTCAACAGATGCAAGTAATTCTTTTAAATCTTGAGATAATGTCATACTGTTTGCCACAGTGATCACCTTTCTTCTTATAAGCAATACATTTCCTATTTTGAGTGTAAGTATGATGAAAATGCAAGAGCTATTTAAAAATAAATTGAAATTTCAATGACCGTAAGGAGGAGTGGCTAAAGATGTGAACAAAATGCGAACGGATTTGTGAAAATTTTTTGAATGGGGAAAGTGATGTGAGAAAAGTCACATTGAATATGTAGCTTCTTTTTTATAATGAAGGCAAATAAAAAAATGAAAGCTTACTAAGGATTGCAGCAGAAAAGAAGGGATAGAGATGCACGAGAATATGAAAGATTCTTTAAAGCGGCCACTTCAAGATTTACGCATTTCAGTTATTGATCGTTGTAATTTTAGGTGCATATATTGTATGCCTGCTGAAGTGTTCGGACCTGATTATGCTTTTTTACAGGAAGAGTGTTTATTAACATTTAATGAAATAGAAAGGTTAGCGAGATTATTTATAAGTATGGGAGTTAATAAAATTAGGCTTACTGGCGGTGAACCTTTATTGCGTAAAGACTTACCGAAGTTAATTGTAAGACTTACAAATCTAGAAGGCTTAAAAGATATTGGACTTACAACAAACGGAATTCATTTAGCAAAACAAGCTAAGGCGCTAAAAGACGCGGGATTAAAACGTGTAAATATTAGTTTAGATGCGATAGAGGACCATGTCTTCAAAAAAATTAACGGAAGAAATGTAAGTACAAAACCTGTACTGAAAGGAATAGAAGCAGCAAATGCTGCTGGATTAGAAGTAAAGGTAAATATGGTCGTAAAAAAAGGGATGAATGATAGTCAAATTCTTCATATGGCGCGTTATTTTAAAGAAAAAGAAATTCAGCTCCGTTTCATTGAGTTTATGGATGTAGGCAGTACAAACGGATGGAATTTTGAAGAAGTCATTACGAAGGAACAATTAATAGAGAAAATTAATCGTGTATATCCAATTGAGCCCGCTCAGCCTCGTTATTTTGGAGAGGTTGCGAAATTGTATCGATATGTAGGGAGTAATGCAGAAGTTGGATTTATTACTTCTGTTTCTGAGTCATTTTGTTCTTCTTGTACGAGAGCTCGTATTTCGGCAGACGGCAAGTTTTTCACATGCCTATTTGGAGCGAAAGGAACGGATTTGCGAACGCTTCTTCGAGAAAATATTTCTGATGCATCACTATTAAAAATTTTAAATGATACATGGCGATATAGAACAGATCGATATTCAGATGAAAGAACGGTTGAGAATACAAGTAAACGTCCAAAAGTTGAAATGTCTTACATTGGTGGATAGTGAAAGGAGGATTTCTTATGCAAGAGCGTTATTCAAGACAAGTGTTGTTTTCTGGAATTGGTGAAATGGGACAAAGAAAAATAAGAGAAAAGCATGTGCTCCTAATCGGTGCGGGTGCGCTAGGAGCTGCGAATGCAGAAGCACTTGCTAGGATGGGAATTGGGAAATTGACAATTGCTGATCGTGACTACGTCGAATGGAGTAATTTACAGCGGCAGCAGTTATATACAGAAGAAGATGCGCAGCAGTGTAAACTAAAAGCAATTGCAGCAGCAGAACATGTAAGAAAGATTAATTCTGAAGTGGAAATTGTACCAGTTGTAACAGATGTCACAATGCGAGAAATAGAAGAGTTAACAAAAGATGTGGATCTCATATTAGATGCGACTGACAATTTCGATACGCGTCTACTTATAAATGACATTTCACAAAAAGAAAATATACCTTGGATATATGGCGGATGTATTGGGAGTTACGGTGTAACGTATACAATTCTTCCTGGGAAAACACCATGTTTTCGCTGTCTAATGGATCATCCTATGGGCGGTGCAACATGCGATACAGCCGGAATCATTCAGCCAGCTGTACAAATGGTCGTTGCTCACCAAGTTACAGAGGCGATGAAAATATTGGTGGGTGATTATGAATCATTAAGAGGGACGATGTTGTCATTTGATATTTGGAACAATCAATATCTCTCATTAAAAGTAAATAGACAGAAGAAAAGTACATGTCCTTCTTGTGGGAAATCACGAACGTATCCAAGCTTAATATTTGAAGCGCAAATGAAAACGGAAGTGTTATGCGGACGGAATACAGTTCAAATCCGTTCAGGAATAAAGAGAAATCTTAATTTAACCGAAATTCAAAAACGATTACAAAAAAGTGTACATGTCAAAAAAACGCCTTACTTACTATCATTTCTAGTTGATGAATATCGTTTTGTTTTATTTATAGACGGTAGGGCATTTATTCATGGGACAAATGATGTGAAAATAGCAAAACGATTATACGCCAAATATATAGGATGAACAGAAAAATCGTTTTTTCCTTATTAAAACGAGGTGAAAAAGAATGTTAGATAAACGTATACCAATTCCAGTAGCAGAAGCAGTTGCTCGTGTAATGAAATATGCCTGCCAAGGTGAAATGGAAAAGGTTTCTCTTATAGAAAGCTACGGTAGAACACTTGGAGAAGATGTTATTGCA
Source organism: Bacillus sp. RB3 (assembly GCF_030164735.1). NCBI lineage: Bacteria > Bacillati > Bacillota > Bacilli > Caryophanales > Bacillaceae > Bacillus > Bacillus sp. RB3. The sequence continues at coordinate 28,009 of NZ_JASNGE010000017.1, read as the reverse complement.
GATCATGATGTTCCGCATTTTGATCGCTCTCCATACGACGGGTTTGCGATTCGAGCGGAAGATACAAAAGAAGCGAGTAGTAGTAACCCCATTCAATTTGAAGTAATTGGCGAAATTGGAGCAGGCTTTGTTTTTACAGAAGAAGTGAAAGAATTTCAAGCTGTCCGTATTATGACAGGTGCCGCAATTCCGGAAGGGTGTAATGCGGTTGTTATGTTAGAGCTAACGGAAGGATTTGAAGAAAACGAAAAGATTTATATGGTATTAAAACGCTCTTTCTCTTCTGGCGATAACATTTCTTTTAAAGGGGAAGATGTAAACCAAAATAGCATCCTTGTGAAAAAAGGGACTGTTATTAATCCTGGAGTAGCAGCGCTTCTTGCTACGTTTGGTTATAGTTCCGTACATGTTATAAAACAGCCGGTTATTGGAATTGTAACAACAGGAAGCGAACTGCTTGAAGTACATGAACAATTAAAGCTAGGGAAGATTCGAAATAGTAACTCTTATATGATTGCTGCTCAAATTGAACGAGCCGGCGGAGTTGTACAGTATTATGGGCAATTCGCTGACGATTTAGAGACGTGTTATAACACTGTAAAAAAAGCGATGAAAGAAGTCGATATTTTAATTACAACTGGTGGCGTTTCGGTAGGAGATTATGACTATTTACCTGCTATTCATAAGAGGTTACAAGCTAATATACTTTTTAACAAAATAGCGATGCGACCAGGAAGTGTGACAACTGTAGCTGAGGTAGAAGGAAAACTACTATTTGGTTTATCTGGTAATCCTTCTGCTTGTTATGTCGGATGTGAGTTATATGTTCGACCAGTCATTGGAACATATTTGCATAGGAAAGATCCACACATTTATCGTGCAGAAGCAATTTTACAAAAAGACTTTTCGAAAGCAAATCCGTTTACTCGTTTTGTAAGAGGGAGAGTGGAATTTGTAGATGGTCAATTACAAGTTACACCAGTTGGTTTAGATAAATCTAGCGCAATTTCTTCACTTGCAGAAGCGAATGCATTTATCGTTTTGCCGGGGGGAACGAGAGGATTTGAAGCCGGAATAATCGTTTCGGTACTGTTATTAGAATCAAACGTCGGAAGTGAGTGGCCGTGGGATGAACCGCTTCGATCATATAAATAATAGAAAATAGATTGCTAACTTATACAAAGATAAGAGGTGCAAAATGACACATACGTATTATGAAGTAATTGATACACCTATTTCAATTGAGGAAGTTACAAACAAAGTAATTCGTCGTGAGTGTGGCGCAGTTACTACTTTCGTTGGTACTGTTAGAGAATTTACGAAAGGGCGTCGTACGCTACATTTAGAGTATGTAGCATATAAAACAATGGTAGAAAAACAACTTGAGAGAATTGGTACTGAAGTAGGAGAGAGGTGGCCTGGGACATTTGTCGCCATTACACATCGCATTGGTACATTACAAATTTCTGATCTTGCTGTTGTCGTCGCTGTTTCTACACCACATCGGAAAGCAGCCTATGAGGCGAACGAATATATTATGGAGCGTATAAAACAAATCGTTCCAATTTGGAAGAAAGAATTTTGGGAAGATGGTGAATCATGGGTTGGTGATCAGTTAGAGAATGTAGCATATGAGAATGGTGAGCCTGAAGAGGAGATGAGAATATGATTGAAGTACTATTATTTGCACATTTACAAGAAGAAGTAAGTAAGCCAGCATTACAAATCGATTGTGAAAATATTACAGTTGCTGAACTAAAGAAGGTACTCATTAAGAAATACAACGTAGCGATTTCAAATGAAATCATGGTGGCTATAAATGAAGAGTATGCAAATGAGAATGACATCATTCAAACTGGTGATACTGTGGCGATGATTCCGCCAGTAAGTGGTGGTTGATTCTTTTCGACCTAATCATGTTACGACGTGATTAGGCTGGAGAGAATGAATATAACTATGCATACATAGGAGGGAACAGGATGAAAAGTCCTAATTTTCAATTAAGTTTACAAACTTCTAATCTAATTATAGGTTTTATGGTATGGGTCATTTTATCATCATTAATGCCTTATATTAAAGTGGATATCCCATTAACTGCGGGGCAAATTTCTATGGTCACAGCAGTACCCGTTATTTTAGGTTCTGTTCTTCGCATTCCAATTGGTTATTGGACAAATCGTTTCGGAGCAAGAAAATTATTCTTTATTAGTTTTATTCTATTATTACTTCCTGTCTTTTATATTAGTGTTGCCAATTCTATGATGGATTTAATTATTGGTGGATTATTTGTAGGAATCGGTGGTGCTGTATTCTCTGTAGGAGTAACTTCTTTACCAAAATACTTTCCGAAAGAGAGTCATGGTTTTGTAAATGGTATTTACGGTGTCGGTAACGCCGGAACAGCAATTACTTCATTTTTAGCGCCTGTTATCGCAACTTCAGTTGGCTGGAGAACGACAGTACAATGTTATTTAGTTTTACTTGCAGCATTTGCACTTATGAACTTTTTATTAGGTGATCGTAGGGAGAAAAAGGTGAATACACCATTAATGGAACAAATAAAAGGTGTATATAAAAATGAGAAACTTTGGTTTTTATGTATCTTTTACTTTTTAACATTCGGATCATTTGTCGCATTTACAGTATACTTACCAAACTTTTTAGTATCTCACTTCGGATTAGAGAAAGTAGATGCTGGTATGCGAACTGCAGGATTCATCGTACTCGCAACAATTATGCGTCCGATTGGTGGTTGGCTCGGCGATAAGTTTAATCCATTTAAAATATTAATCTTCGTATTTATCGGTTTAACACTTTCAGGTATTATTTTATCATTCATGCCTAGTATGAACGTGTATACATTTGGTTGCTTACTAGTCGCATTTTGTGCAGGCATTGGTAATGGTACAATCTTTAAACTCGTTCCAATGTACTTCTCAGAACAAGCAGGTATTGTAAATGGACTCGTTTCAGCTTTAGGTGGACTAGGAGGGTTCTTCCCGCCCCTAATTTTAACATTACTATTCCAACTAACAGGCCATTATGCAATTGGATTTATGGCATTATCAGAAGTCGCACTTGCTTGTTTAATCATTACAGTGTGGATGTATAGTCAAGAAAAGCTGTTAGTGATGTTAAAGAATCATTAATAAGGAAAAAGAACCATCCCAAAGTATTTTGGGATGGTTCTTTTAGTAATAGGCTTCAACATGTTTTTATTGATCTCTCAATAAACGCTTATTTTCTATAAGAATGTGCTTTTAAAATGAAGATGTCAAAAGTTATTCAATTAAAGGGCAGATTAGTTAAGGAAATCTTAAATCTATTCTAAAGATCGAACTCATTTTTAGAATGCAAATATTTAATTGAATCGGGATGTTTAGATGAAAAAAATATAAGTCCACTCAAGATAAACAAGTATCAGGTGTGTTAGGTAGTTTAAGCGACAAGTATAGGATTGATGCAAGTATCCTTCGCATAGTAACTGCATTATCAGATTTTTTTAGGGGCAAATTTTTTGGTAAGGTTAATGGATATTGTGAAAAAGTATACTTAAAATAAAGAAGATAGTTTAGGTCAATAAGATAAAATTATGAATTTGTATAAATAATCCATAATTTTCTTTCTGAGTTATATTTGGTATGTTAAAGAAAAGAGAGGAGAGGGGAAATGAAATAAGAATTTTTGATGCACATTTTCATATTATTGGTTTAAGTTTTCTGATTATTGAGAATTGAAGGGGTTTCCGACTAATTAAATGTGATTCATATTTAGTAAAGTGTTTAATCCAACTAAAATATATTTAGAATGAGGTTTTAAATGTTTGTTTTTATTATACTAGACGTAATATTACCAATATTAATATTAATGCTGATTGGTGCAATCTTACAAAGAAAGTTCCAATTTAACTTAAAGCAGCTTTCTACACTTATTACTTATTGCTTAATGCCAGCGGCTGTATTTGTGAATATATATGATATTAGTATAGAGACAGGTTTGTTGCTCCAAATAATATACTATTTAATGCTTTATAGTCTGAGTCTGATCATAGTAAGTCATTTCATTTCAAAAACATTAAAGTTAGAAAAAGGAGAAAGTGCAGCTCTAAAAAATAGCATTTCGTTAATGAATTCCGGTAATTATGGGTTACCAGTAAGTCAATTGATTTTCAGTCACAATCCAGTGGGGGTTTCCATTCAGATTTTTATTGTGATTTTCCAGAATCTTTTAACTTATTCATATGGGATATATAACTTACTATCAGCAACAAAAACAATCGGAGGTATTATTCAATCATTTCTAAGACTGCCTGTATTTCATGCGCTCGTATTAGGGGTTCTCTTTCAATCTTTTAAAATTCAAATACCTAATTCTATCTTGCTACCTCTTAATCAGCTTGCGAATGGTTTTGTTGCAATAGCACTCATATTGCTAGGGGCGCAATTATCCAACATTAAACTTAATTTTTTCCATCGAGTCATAACATGGGCTTTAATTGGAAGGTTACTGATGGGACCATTATTAGCACTTGCTGTAATATACATACTAAACATCGATGGTATTGTTGCACAATCGTTATTTATTGCAAGTTCTTTTCCTACTTCAAGAAATACATCAACCATTGCTATGGAATATCAAATAGAGCCTGAATTACATGCACAAATCGTTTTATTTTCAACAATTTTCAGCATTATTACAGTAACTGTCGTTATTTATTTATCATATATTTTGTTTTGAATATACGTGCAAAAACGAAAAGATTTGAGGCGGTAAATGATGGACAGAAGTCCTATAGATATGAGAAGAAAGCAGTCTTTCATATATTGGGTGTCGTTTACAATTGTACCATGTTTCAAAATCTAGTGACTTAATTCAAAAAAAGAAACTTATTAGGGTTTATTTCGTATGGAAATCTTTAAAGTATTTACATATAGACTTGCGAAAAAAAGACACAATCTCGCTTATAATTAAAGTTATATGAGCTTAGGGTGATAGCGATGGGGTGGGAGTGTCAAGTAAGAATTTTATGCATAATTGCCACTAAGGGAGATGATTAAAAGTTGAGTAAACAGAATATCAGCACAATAGTTTCAGGAGATTTGATTGTTACCCATCTAATTGGCCAGATTAATACAGAGGATGTGTATGAATGGTTTAATGATTTTGAGCAGGTTTGTCAGCAATTTATTTCTGAGGGTCGGAAATACAAATTGTTGGTGGATAGAAAAGGGTATACCCCAAATCATTTTTCTGTTCAAAAAGTATGGAAAGATAAGTTCTTCAATGAAACCATTTTGAATCATAGTAAGGCAATTGCATTTCTTCTTGAAGAAGGAGAGATACTGAAGTATTTGCAACAATCCAATACAAAAGAATCCGTGGAGTTTTTTGATGATTATGAACAAGCGCTAATTTGGTTGAATGAATATCCAATATAAAAACTGAATAGAAAGAGTTGCTCGTAATGTTACACTTGTCATGAAATTTATTTGTTTACAAGTTGCAAACACCATTTATTTTCTTCATAGATTGCTTGTGAAATAAAAGAACGGAACTACAACAAAAAGAACAAACGTCCCCTAAAAAACGTTTGTCCAAAGGTAATTACTATTTTAACTAAGAAATAGATTACAATTTATGTGTACGAGAAATCTTTTTTATAAGTTTAGGCAATATAGATGTTAGTTCTTGCTTCAAACGCTTCGTAAATGATGGATCTTTACCAGAAGTTGAAATAGTGACAACATATTCATTATTTCTTATAACGCCAGGTGTGTGAAAAGATGATTCTGTACCATCACTTACAACGTTAACCCACTGGAAATCATGAGCGGCCTGTTTGACCATCATATTTACAGCGTGTTGATTTGTAGCTGCATAAATAAGGTGAGCATCTTTAATATCATCATTACTAAAAGCTTTTTGCTTCCAAGTAATATAAGAAAGTTCCTTCATTTCCTCGCAAATTTCTGGACTGACAACAGTGACGAAAGCGCCTGTATCTTTTAATCCAGACGCTTTTCGATATGCAATTTTACCTCCACCAATGATAACAACCACTTTATTTTGTAGATTAAACATAAGAGGGTACATGTTATACATATATGCATTCCTCCATTCGTTCTAACAATGTTAGTTTCATATATGTATCAAACTGAAGACAATTACAAGTCGTAACATGATTGTATTTTTTTGTATGCAATTCAATTTTTTGAAGTAATAATCCGGTAAAGAGAAGGTATGGCATGACATATACATGGGACGCAGTCGATGTTATATCCTTGAGCTCAACAGCAAAAGAGGGAGTTCCTTTCGTTAAAAAGGAACAGGATACTGGCATACCAAGTTTTCGTTCGATGGCTGCTCCGATTTGTTGTAACTCATGTATCGGTTGTGTATCACTACTGCCTCGTCCTACGAGTAAAATACTACTATTTTGCATTGGCATAGCTTCACGTATTCTTTTCACTACAAGTTCCACCATATGTGGATGTGTACTAAAAGGAGGTACAACTGAAAATGTTATTTGTGGATATTTCTTTTGTAGTTGTTCTATTTCAAAAGGAATATCACGTTTATAGTGAGCTGCTGCAAATAATAAAACAGGTACAATCATTATTTCAGTTGCGCCCTCTAGTAATGTTTCTGTAACTGCATCCGAAATGGTAGGTGTCGTTAGTTCTAGGAAAGCAATTTTTTGAATTCTTTCGTTACGTTCTTTTATAACAGATTGAACAAAATGAATGAATTGTTCATTACCTTCTTGTAGCCGGCTCCCATGCCCAACATATATAATTCCTTTCATCGCAGCACCAAATCTTTCTTCATAATCATGTTTTGTAATTGCTCATCTACATGATGAAATCCAACTTTATTCGCATAGTGTAAAGTTGGAACGTCGGTATACGAGAAAGGGAGAGTAAGGATATCGATAAAGCCAAGTCGTTTTATTTCTGATAAAAATGTATCAATTGAGGCACGCCCTTCAAACACAATGCTTCCCCATGAGAATTCAGAAAGCATACGAGAATGAACTTCATCGAAGCGATCGTCAATAGTATACGCATGAGTCATCATATAAGAACCGGCACCAATTTTTTCTTGAATAACAGCAATTCGGTTAATGTTTCGTCCTAAATAAATCGTTGAATTCGAAGAAAATTGCGCAGGTTTACTTAACAATCCATATTGCATGAGCTTTTCTTGAATAGAAAGATTCATATACTGAAGTTCTGCCTGTAAGGAACGAATATCTTTATGATATTTACTGCATGATTGCATTAAGATGTCTACACTGTCAGCGGAACAAAATACAAGACGATCAACGGTAAAAATCATATTGATTTGTTCAGAGGTTAATGTGTATTCTTTCTTTTTGAAAGTTGGAATTTGATATATTTCTGCACCGGACTCTTGTAACATTTGCTTTATTGCGCTTTTTTTATTTGTTGCAGATGCAAATAAAACTTTCTTGCCGTGCAATGGCTTGCGTTCTTTCCAAGAGATTTGATCCCGTAAGGAAACGACATCACCAACAATTGTCATAGAAGGATTAGAAATATTTTCGTTTTTGACAATAGAAACAATGGTAGACAGTGTCCCTGTGACAACGCGCTGTTTACCAGTTGTACCCCATTCAATGACTGCTACTGGCGTATCTTCTTTTTTTCCTGCTTGTAGTAAGTTTTCACAAATTGTAGGTAAGTTTTTTATACCCATGTAGTAGGCAATCGTGTCGCTATTGTAAGATGAATTATATTTTCCATGATCGGTTAAAGGACCTTTTGCATGTCCGGTTAATAAAGTGACACTATTACTGTAGTCACGGTGGGTGAGGGGAATACCTGCATAGATACTAGCGGCGATGCTAGATGTAATACCTGGTACAATTTCATATGGAATATTTGCTGATGCTAAAGTTTCTGCTTCTTCACCAACACGGCCAAAAATAGATGGATCTCCGCCTTTTAAGCGGACTATGATTTTTCCTTCTTTCGCAAATTGAAGGAGGTGTGAGTTAATCATTTCTTGACGCATAGTATGATTCTTTGGCATTTTTCCGCAATAAATAAGTTCACATGTTTCTTTTGTATAATTAAGAAAGGAAGGGTTTAATAAGCGGTCATATAAGACGATATCTGCACGATTTAAGCACTCTATCGCTTTTTTTGTAATAAGCCCTTCATCACCTGGTCCTGCACCAACTAAATATACATATCCGTTCATATTCGCACCTCGTCTATTTTTATTTAAAAGGAAGCCAGGGGAGGCTTCCTTTTTTAAATTACATGTATATATAAATATCCCCGTCAATAACTTCTACTTCATACGTTTGAATACAACCGTCATCAGGTTTTTGAACTTCACCTGTTAGTAGTGAAATTTTCCAATCATGTAGGGGACAAAAGACGAATTCTCCAGATACAATACCTTCCGCTAATGGCCCTTTTTTATGAGGACAACGATTTTCTACAGCTCGAATATCGCCATTTGAAAGGCGGAATAGGGCGAAAGACATACCTTTCATTTGCACCTCTTTACCGATTTGAATAGGAAGGTCTTCTGCACGCATAACTTTTATTTTTTCTTTCGTTTGTATCATATAGATCACAGCTCCTTATTTCACAGTTTCTACTTCATACATCGCTTTTAATGATTTCGTTTCTAGTGCTTGTCCCCATGCTTCTTTATATGTGCCACGAGCTTTTTGGAAACGTTCATTTAACTTAGTGACCATATTTGCATCTTGCAGTATTTCCTTTATGTGATCGAAGCCTAATCGTTCTGTCCAGTAGGCAGTACGCTCTCCATAAATACCAGTTTCACGATAATATTGCATGTAAGCTGTAGCGATGCGAAGGACATCATCTTCAGTAGGGACAATCATTACAAAATCAGCTTCGCGTACTTCCGTACCACCATTTCCGCCAATATAAAGTTGGTATCCATTTTCGACACAAACAACGCCAAAATCTTTCGTCAGTACTTCCGCACAGTTACGTGGACAGCCCGTTACACCCATCTTCATTTTATGAGGTGTATCTACCATTTCTAATGATTGTTCAAGCAACATACCAAGTCCTAATGAATCTTTCGTACCGAAACGGCAGAAACGAGAGCCAACACATGATTTTACATTACGAAGAGATTTTGAATACGCATATCCAGAAGCCATATTTAATTCAGCCCATACGTTAGGTAAATCTTGTTTCTTAACACCGTATAAGCCAATTCGGCTCGCACCTGTAATTTTCACAAGTGGAACATCGTACTTTTTCGCAACTTCAGCAATTTTCATTAAATCATCTGCTGTTGTAACGCCTCCGTACATACGTGGAATAACAGAGAAGGTACCATCGTGCTGGATGTTACCATTCATTCTTTCATTCACGAAACGGGATGATTTATCATCTTCATATTCTTCTGGAATCGCCATACGTAAATAGTAGTTTAAAGCAGGACGACATTTCGAACATCCATCTTCATGTACAAAACCAAGAACGTTTCGTACTTCTTTTGGAGATTTTAAACCTTTCTCATGAATGGCCGCTACGACTTCATCACGTGATAAAGGTGTACATCCGCACATACCGGTAGACTGTGCAGAAGCATCAAAAGCATCTCCAAGTGTATGAGATAAAACTTGTTCTACAAGCGGACGACATTTACCACAAGACCCTGCGGCTTTCGTACAGGCTTTAACTTCTTCAAAAGTCTTTAACTCCTGTTCTAAAATGGCGTGAACGATTGTGCCTTTCGTAACACCATTACATCCGCAAATTGTGTCATCCGCACTCATAGTAGCAACGTCAAGTTCACATTCTTCACCAGCTTTGTGAAGAATGGAAGCTGGTGTATATTCTTGTATATCTTCTTCTTTCTTTAACATGCTAAAGAGGCGGGTACCGTCAGCTGTATCACCGTATAAAACGATACCGACGACTTTATTATCACGAATTAATACTTTTTTATAGGAACGTTTACATTCATTAAAGATGGATATTGCTTTCGTTTGATCATCTTCATAAATTTGGCCAGCAGAGAATAAATCACAACCAGCAACTTTTAATTGTGTACCGACGATACTGCCCGAATATCCATCAGTTTGTAAATTTGTTATATGTTTTGCTAATATCGCACCTTGTTCATAAAGAGGAGCAACAAGTCCATATGCGATACCGTCATGCTCTGCACATTCTCCAACTGCATAAATGGACTCATCATTTGTTAGCATATAGTCATTGACTACAATACCGCGATTTACAATTAGACCAGCATCTTTTGCTATTTGCGTATTTGGCCGTATTCCGACAGCCATTACGATTAAATCACAATCTACAACTTCACCGTCTTCAAATTGAATGCCCTCAACATGGTCTGTACCAAGAATTTTTACAGTTTTCTTTTCCATTAAAAACTTCATGCCTTGTGCTTCTAAATCTTCACGCAGAAGAGCAGCTGCTTTCGTATCTAGTTGTTGCTCCATTAAGCTAGGCATTAAATGAACAACATGTACGTCCATTCTTAAATCAATTAGACCTCTTGCGGCTTCTAAACCGAGTAACCCGCCACCAATGACAACGGCCTTTTTCTTTTCTTTAGCGGTATCTATCATAAATTGTGTATCTTCAATAGTTCGAAATCCTGTTACACCAGAAAGTGCGGAACCTTCAACAGGTAAAATAAAAGCACTAGAACCTGTTGCGATAATGAGCTTGTCGTATGTAAGAGTACGCTTCTTTTCTGTAATAATAATTTTTTCTTCTCGGTTAATACGTTGAACTCTTTCATTCGTATACAAAGTTATTTCGTTTTCTTCATACCAACTGTATTCATTCATAATGATATCTTGTATATTTGTTTTGCCTTGTAAAACATGAGAGAGCATAATGCGGTTGTAGTTTGGATGCGGTTCATCTCCAAAAATAGTAATCTCATATGAATCACTATCATGTTTTAAGATTTCTTCCATACAGCGAATGCCAGCCATACCATTTCCGATCATAACTAAACGTTTTTTCATTTTCGTTTCCCCTTTTTATGTGAAATATTGAACAAAGGATTATATTTTTATTATAGAAAATCAAATAAGGGGGAGATGTGATATTTATCACATCTTTATAATGATTCACAAATTGTTAAAATTCGGTTTTATGTGAAGGGGATGTGAATATTTTTCGCGAAACGAAAAAGCAGGCCATAAGTATTTACACTCATGTCCTGCACTTGATTTATGCTTTCGTAATGGCACGCGGAAATAAAATATTATTTTCTAAATGAATATGCTCAAATAAATCAGACTCTAGCGCTTCGAGGCGTTGGTAAACAAGTCGATAAGTACCGCAAGCACCTTCTGGAGGAGTAAAGTCATTTGTCACTTTACGAAGTTCTTTTATAATATTTCCAGCATGATTGTGCTCATTTTCTAGTTCATTTACTACTTTACGTAACTTAGCATAGTTTTCATTAGTTGGATTTTGTTCAAATTCTAAAATTAATGGAAAATCTTCCATTTCTTCTTTAATTAAATGCTGTTCTAATTCCATTCTAAGTTCATGAAATAGCTTATGAATTTGAGCAAAATGAGGCTGACTTGCCCCATGAACACGTAATACTTTTGTCACATATGGACTTAACTGTGGTAATTCTTCATTTAAATAGCGGTGATGCTTATTTATGACATAATCAATCAATTCACGATAAGAAGCATTTTTCCAATCAATTTCCGATTCATTTAATCGTTTCGTATTATGATAAAGCGTATTTAACTCTGTAAGCACTTCAGTAGCTGATAAATTTCTTTCATGAATTGCATCAATAAGTGGCTTATTACCGCCACAACAAAAATCTATTCTATATGATTTAAAAAGATCACTAGCTTTCGGAAATTGTGTAACAATCTCACCAACAATTGAAGTTTCAGTAAATGTATGTTCCATATGAATGCCTCCATAAAATTTTAATGTAATATCTGAATTAAGAATAGCGATAAATTAAAATCTATGTAGTGATTGAAATCACTTATTCTGTGTCGTTTTTGAGAATAATAAGAAGAATGTTATTAAAATAAGGGGGAAAGTAATAAGTGGTAATATTTTACGTTAATAAAAAAGAAGCTTAGTAAAAGCTTCTTTTTTATTACTATTTTTCACATGCAATTCCATCGCCATCACGATCAAGATGAGAGCTATAACCTGGTTGCCCTTTATGTAAAGGAGCTTTCCCAGCTGCTCTAACTGCAGCACAATTTTTGTAGTATGCACTATCAGTATTACCATTAGCTGGTTGTGTTTGAGCTTGCTGTGCTTTTTGTTCTTCTTGTTGTTTACGAGCTTGTTCATCAGCCTGACGTTTTTGTTCTTCTTGTTGTTTGCGAGCTTGTTCATCAGCCTGACGTTTTTCATCCTCTTGCTTACGAGCTTGTTCATCAGCCTGACGTTTTTCATCCTCTTGCTTACGAGCTTGTTCTTCGGCTAGACGCTTCTCATCTTCTTGCTTTTGAGTTTTTTCGTCCGCCTCTTTCTTTTCTAGCTCTTTTTTCTGTTCGCTATCTTTTGGCTCTTCATTATTAGAGGCAACTTTTGTACTAGTTGCTGTCGTTTTTTCAGAAGAAGGAGCTGAAATACCTAATAACGCAACAAAAATGACAAATAATACAGCTGTAATAATAAATTGTTTTTTCGCTACACCTGTTTTCTTAATAACAGATAAGATTGCTAGAACAAGGAAGAATATAAATAGAATGAAACTTAAAGTAGAAAAAAACTCGACGACGGGGTGTTCCGATTTTGTTGTACCGGCCGTTATTAATATAATAGAAATCATAAAAAGAATAACGGTAGGACGTCCATATTGTTTTGCTTTTCCATTTTTCTTAAAGAATGAAATGATACATAAGATTAAAAGAATAAAAGCAATAAAAAATAAAGCTGCACCAATATTACTTAAAATCGACATTTTCATACCTCCATTTGTAAGATTCTTCTTATTGATTATATAGGAATTTATTGGATATTACACGTTTTGTATAAATTTAGAAAATTAATATTTTTAATAGACTCATAAACATTTATTTTATATATAAGGAAAAATGGATATATTTCCTATTACTTTTTGAAAGAGATTTCATAAATTATAGTATATCGATTGAAAGGAGGAGATTTGAATGGAATTTCAATTGTTGGTAACTTGTATATTACAAGAAGGTAATGCTTACTTTTTAGTAACGAAGGTAGATGATGTTATTACGTTAAAAGTACCGATTACTGCGGGAGTAGCAGGTTTATTTTTAGCTTTAGGTGTACCAAGATGTTCTTAATTTAAATCTATAGTAGAAGAGGAAGGGACATGCCTTCCTCTTCTACTATTACATAATATAATTATGTAAACTTAAATATCATATTTGTGATAGCACGTTTGAAATGGACATGCATATACTATAATGTTTCATTGGATGTTAGCGGTGAAAGGTAGTTTTAATAAGTGCATCCAGTGATATTTTTAAGCTATGAAAATAAAAGAGGTGCTATTATATATGAAAAGAAAAACATTGGATATTCCAGTTACATTGCGAAGAGAGTGGTTTTTAATAGAGTTAGCTCATTTAACGAAAAAATATGGAATTGAAATTGCAACTAGTAAAATGGATGCTGCACCGTTTTTAAGAGATCAAGTTACGGAGTCAAAGATAGGGAAAGGGCTACAATACGATAAATATGATGATGAGTATATAATTGAAAATTAAAGGGTAACAACAAAATTAAATTAATTTATAACAAAATATAAAATAAAGCAGATTCTAAATATAGAATCTGCTTTATTATGAAATACTTGTAGTTAACTAGCCTCTTTCTAGTGTTTTTCCTACATATTTCTCTTGCGTTATTCCAAAAGAGTCACGAAGAATGCGAGCATAATCTTTAGATTCTATTGGTCGTTTATTTTTGGTGCCTTTAAAGGTTTCTGTATAATTTTTATTTGTTAATGATATGTGACCATAAGTAGTTAATTTACAAGTGATAGCTCCTTTATTAAAAGGAGATTCTTTATGCTCTACAATCACTTTTTGAATCTTATTCACTTTTTTCTCATCTATTGGATCTACAGTGAAAGCATAGCCTATTTTCCATTCGTTTGAAGGTTCAGATTGTAAGAAACTTGTAGATTCCCCGTTAGCTCCTTTTCTCATTTCTAAAATATGCGTACCTTTTCGAGTATTTCGCTTACGAATTCGATATTCTCCTGTTTGAGAGGAGATGACTTCTCCGTTAAAAGGGACTGGATGTAAAGGGAGATGAGATGCAAAACCTGCATCCACAACATAAGCTTTATCCTCATGACTTAATATGATAATGACATGACCATCATCGGGTTTCCATTTATTATCGTAAAGGTCATAAACAGTACCGGCTACTTTGTATACTTGAAACCCACAATCAATTAAAAAATAATACAATAGGGAGTTTAATTCATAACAAAGTCCACCTCGTTTTTGAATAAGTAACTTTTCTATTAAGTTATCTTTTGAGATATTCTTAATAGTACCAGCCATAATATCAAGATTTTCATAGGGGAGAATCATTCCCATTTTTAAGAGAATTTCATCTAAATCATCAAATGTTATTTCTTTTGCAGGAATTTCTAAGCGTTTAAAAAACTCCTTTTGTAATTTGGTCATCATAAAGTATTCTCCTTTCTTTTTACAGAATTTTCTTCTGCTCACCGATAGGTTAGTACTTCTAAAAAGTTAATTCAAGTGTGCGGAAATTATCATAATATATGTTTCTGGAAATATGATTTTCTATTCGGAAATTTCAGTTTAATTTTTAATCGTAGGAAAGTCTTATAATACAAGCTCCTTTAAAATTAGTTTGTATTTAATGAAAAGAAAGTACATATCTTTATTATATTTTAAATAACTAACTAGTAATAAAATGTTTTTTTACTAAAATTTTTTCAAGATTTGTATGCTTTATATAAACAATAATGATTTAAAAAATATCTGGGTGTAGCGAAGTTAACAATTATTGAGAAACTTTTTTGTCGTATTCTATCAAAAGGAAGAGGTAGAAACAAAGAGAATAACGAGAGTTAAGGAAGAGGGTATACAACTAGTAACCTTCTAAAAATAGGGCTAACATCTTTTTAAAATAAAAGATTAGCTATTATTAAGGAAGGGAAAATATAAAATATTATAAAGAACACCTTCTTTCAAAAAAATAGGGGGGAGTAATATGCGACTGATGAGAAGATGTGTGGCCTTACTAATTGTATTTTTTATCATGGCTCCAACGATTAGCACAAATGTACAGGCAGAAGTTGTAAAAGAGCTTGGAAAGGGGTTTCCTGATACAGAAGTATTCACACCTGGAGAATGGTTTTTAGGCCAAAAACCTGCTAATTATGATGAGAATAAACCGCCAATTCTCTTTGTACAAGGAAGAAATGGTAATGCTGATAGTTGGTATGGAAAGACAGTATATCATGATATAAATGATATGTATGATTATGCTTTAAAAGCAGGCTATCAAACAGTGTTTATACAATTGTATGATGCTGCAGGGAAAGGTTCGGCTAGTCAGTGGGATAACGGAAAATTGTTAGCACAAAAACTTGAAGAAATATATAATCATTTCGGTAAAAAAGTTAATATTGTAGCGCATAGTAAAGGTGGTATTGATACACAAGCCGCATTAGTTGAATATGGTGCGAATCGATTTGTTGGAAATGTTATTACACTTGCTACACCGCATCACGGCTCAAATTTAGCAGATTTGTCATATAGTTGGTGGGCAGGGTGGCTTGCTTCTATATTAGGTCAAAAAGATGATGGTACGTATTCGTTACAAATAGGTGAAATGGCAAAGTTTCGTTCAATAATAGATAACAACCCAGCAGCCAAATTAAACCGTTACTATACGGCTACTGGAACTAGCTGGGGGCCAACATTTTCTGCATTATCTATGGGCGGGTTATATTTATCATCTTACGGTTCAAATGATGGACTAGTAAATGAATGGAGTGCGAAGCTATCGTACGGTACACATTTATTTACAGATTCCAGATTTGATCATGACAATATAAGAAAAGGATCAGCTGTTTTTGCACGAATTGAACCATATTTACGTACGACAAATGTGGGATTACCAGCTTTAGTAGCATCCAGCACTAGTTCAAATGAAAATCTAGAACAATTAAATACAACTTCAAATCAAAATATTTTAGGAGGCGAATTACCACAAAATCAGTGGATAGAGCAAAGTATTTCTGTTGATAAAAAGGCTGAAGGAATAGTTTCTGTACTAACTGCTTCTTCTGATGTAGAAGTACAAATGGTATCTCCAAAAGGAAAAATCTATGCAAATAAAGATAGCGCTATAACTACTGGTGAAGGCGAATCTTTTTTTAATGGGGCGACAATTAGAACGTTTAAGTTTGATAAATTAGAAGTAGGCGAATGGAAAATCAAAATGATGGCGAAGCAGTCGAAAGATGCATATTTAGTTGTAAGCGATTACAAGGATGACGCACCATTTGTTCTTCGAATGCCTACAAAAGTTAAAATAAATAAACCTGAGTATAAACTGAAAAAATCACCTGTAGCACCTGAAATGAAAGGGGATCTTTCCATAACAGTAAGAGTCGTTAATAAAGAAGGTAAGTTAGTCTCTGAATTTAATGAATTACAAAATGTTAATACGAATACATTTACAGGTGCTTTGAAAGATATAAAACAACCGGGAGTATATAACGTTACGATGGATATAAAAGGGATGAATAAAGAAGGAAAACCATATAATCGTACGATTGTTAAGTCGGTTTATGTAGAGAAATAAGGAAGAATAAATAAGTATAATAAAAAAGTGCAGAAATCTTGTGTTAGAAAGAATTCTACACTTTTTTATGTGGGGAGAGATAATAAAAGTTGAAAAAACTGTTATTCAATAAAAAAAGATGCTGAAATAGCATCTGAATGTGAAGAAATAATTTTAACTTAGTTTTGTAACTGTTAATTCAACTGAATTTATACCATTGTCACAAGTTACAATACTTTGACGATTAAAACCACTATTATTTCTAAGTTGAAGAGTTGAATTAGCAGGCACTGTAACAATCGTTTCGCCAACGAGTTGAAGGCATTCGTTATTTGATGAAGTATTCATTTGAATAGCGAAGTCACCTTGACTATTAGCAAGTGGATTGTTATTTAAAAATATAGTTATGACTGGGATATGTGGAAATACAGGATTTAAAGTAGTATTAATACTGGAAATGAACGAAACTCTATAATCACCAGCTTGTCTAAAGTGTATAGTAGTAGGATTTAGTAAGGAAACACCTCCTGCTAAAGGTCCAACGTGATTAAATGGAAAAGGATCTCCAAAAGGAACAGTTATAAATTCAGTTTGCCAAAAAGTTCCGTATGCAGGACAGCTTCGTTTATGTGAATGGTCACATGAACATTTTTTATTTGAACTGGAAGAAGATTTGCATGAGCATTTTTTATACGAGTTTGAAGAATGATAGTATGAACCCAAAATATTACCTCCTATTCTTAATAAATTTAAACCACATAGTAGTTTATGAAGATGAATCACAATTGGCGTGTATGCTTGTACTATAAAAGGAAATAGATTTGGAATATAAAGTGGTCAAATAATGAAGTGTAGTATTTGGGTATTACCTGTAACACCTTTTGAAGATGATAAGGTTTATAATTTGATAGAAAAATAAATGGAATTTCTAAATAGATTGAAGTAACGAGGAAACGTTTATCCCGCTATTTTCCGAGCAGTAAGACTCCCATCTCAAAATTCAGCGAAAGCAAAGAAGTTAGGTGGGGGATGAATTAAACCCCCACTCATTAAAATTTCACTTTACTATATTTATTTAGTCTGACAAAACAGAAATATTACCTTTAGCTGTATGGATGTTATCATTTGGTGAAATTATAATATTTAGATATATTTATATTAGGTTATTAAGTTTATTTTTTATTTGCGTAGCTGAGCAGGGGAAAGTCAGAAAATATAGAATAATATACATATGAAGCATCGTTTGTTTTTGGTGTGAATAGTAATTAAAGATACGCTAAAATATTTAAAATTGTAACGAAAGAGAGATTAAATAATAGAGGGAGCAACTTACATGGAAAATATATTAAAGGTATCTTCAAAATCAAGCCCAAATTCAGTCGCAGGTGCAATAGCAGGAGTACTAAGAACAAGTGGTAATGTGGAAATTCAAGCGATTGGGGCTGGAGCTATAAATCAAGCGATTAAAGCAATTGCGATTGCAAGAGGGTTCGTCGCTCCAAGTGGTATTGACTTAGCTTTTGTTCCAGCGTTTCAAGAGATTTCTATCAATAATGAAGAAAGAACAGCGATTAAATTAATTGTAGGCCCTAGAAAGAAAAGGTCTTAGTAGAAGAGAGCGTTACTATAAGGGAAAAAGGCCAATAGACTTCCCAGGTTAGATACGCTATTTTATGTAACCGATCCTTGGGTGTGGACACGGCATTATACCGGACTCATGTCTGTTAATTTCTCCTTAAATTTAGCGCGTGTTCTAGATACTTAAAAATGCCAAATCCTTTGTGATATAAGGGATTTGGCATTTTTGATGTTTTTAAAAATAAACAACCTTAAAACTGCTCATTTAGAAGATTTAGTTTTAGTAGCGGCCATTGAACGTTTTTATGATAGTTTACCTGATAAATGGTCTTTCTAATTCTTGCAGCTATAGACTGTTCGTGTTGGTATCTATTCAAGTCAATTTTATTACGCTCCATAACCTTTGTTTTAATTTGATTCAGTGTTCCTGCTCCATCTAGTTCGGTTAATATTGCTATAATTTCATCTAGCCATGAAGTGCTGTTGGACATACATATACCTCCTAATAAAACATGTGTACTTATTTTTATTTTAATCTTTTAAATTTATATATTCATATATTGATTCAACAAAATTAGCAAAATATAAATCTATTGATAATATTATTAAAGCGTTGAATGAGAGCTTTATTCTTTCTGAGGATGAGCAAGAGGAAGATATGTATCAGGCTAATATTGATTCGGATTTTAGTAAAGTAAAGATTGCAGAAGAAGAGAAACCGGAAAATCGAAAAAAAAACTAAAATGGAATCTGGTAGGGAAGTATGGCCTCGTGATCCGAAAAAAGCTAAACAAGCTATTAAACAGGCAGAATTTAAATGTGAAATAGATGACACACATGAAACATTTGTATCGGAAGCCAGCCGAAAAAATTATATGGAGGCCCATCATCTAATACCGTTAAGAATGCAACATGATTTTGAAAATAGTTTAGATGTTGTTGGAAATATAGTTAGTATATGTCCGAACTGTCATAGGTTGATTCATTATGGAAGAGACAAAGATAAGAAAAAAGTTTTAGAACTTCTCTTTGAACAAAGAAAAGATTCTTTGAAGAAGTTCGGTATTGAGGTATCTCTCAAAGAGCTATTTGGATACTATGGAATTCTAAAATAAGAATATTCATAGCTATAGTGAAGGTAGAATGTTTCATACTTAAACATAGCTATTATTGTGATGGAAATTTAAATTTCGTCTTTTGAAAGTATCAATAATTTGTATTATTTTTATAGGGTTATATATTTTTCTTTTGCTCTGCTGTATAGCAGAGCTCTTTTTTTTTTGTCGTACAAAAGCCACCTATATATGTGAAGTGCACCCCAATTGTTAGACTGTGTCTAACAATTGGGGTGCACTTCAGTCCTGTCGGGCGGCTTCTTTTAATTTATATTCACCAATTCATTAAACTTAAACTTAGTATTCAAACCAAAGGCATCTGTACAATATATAGTTTTCGTCATCGGTTCAATATGTAATACATTTATGTACATGTCTTGCACCATTCCATCACGATAGTATGAGATATGTATTTCTTCTTCCTCGTGAAAAGATTGCATTAACGCTCTTTCTATTCGTTCCATAGTATCTTGTGTTAAAAAAGGTTTAGGTACTTTATATTGTTCCTCAAACATTCTATGTATTTCCTCGTATTGCTCCGGTATTGAAGCAAACGGATTCCATTTCACCATACCTCTTCCACGTACTACAGGAAAGCTGTTATATCCCATGATGTAATACCTCACTTTTGTTTTTTTAACGCCACTAAAAACAAACATGTGTTCTTTTTTAAGGTTTGAAAAGGGACCATTTTGTTAACATGAATATTCAAAAATAATTTTTTCAAGTTAGAATATTCAAAAACTTATTTATGCAAACAAGCATGTCATGATAACATTTAACAAAAGGGGGTAGAAGTAGATGAGTGTTGACATTATTTCTAAAGAAGAAATCACAAAATTATTAAACGAATGGTATCAAGCTATGATTTCACAACGTGTATTACAGTCTCAGAAAATAAAAGAAGATATTGCAAATAAAATCAATAATATTAAGGAAGACCAAACAATATTAGTCTACTACGCTTTATTGAATGCACGGTATAAACTGCTAATTCGGGATATGGATAGTACAAAAGATATTCTGGACAAAATCGAGCCTTTACCAGAGTCTACAGAAACATTTTTAGAGTACTATCATCATTTATTTAAAGCAATTTACGCTATTAATAAAGCAAACCATAGTGAAGCAAGAATGCAATTTGAAAAAGCTGAAACGTTTTTAGAGTACATGCATGATGAAATTGAAAAAGCTGAATTTAATTATTGGCTTGCAGTCCATTACTATCACGTATTAAAACCGATCCTAGCAGTTCAATTTGCTACAAAGGCGAATGAAGTATTTTCAATTAGTCCAGGGTATGAATTAAAAACTGCAGCATGCTTAAATACTTTAGGAATGGCACACATTCGACTAAATGAATTCGAAAGTGCAGAGGAATATTTACTTTCAGCACTAGGTACCTTCCAAAAATCTAATGATGAACTTCTTATTAAACGAGTTAAGCATAATTTAGGACTTTTATACGCAAGTCAAAACATGCCAGAGTTAGCAATTAAACACTTAGAGGATTCATTAGAAAATAACGCTAAAACTATGTTTCTTTTAGCAAGAGAACATTTTAAGTTAGGTTATAGTCATATCGCTAATGAATATATTGAGAATGGCTATAAGATTAGCGACTTATGTTATCGTCATCATTTCCGAATTTTAAAAGCAGTACATAACTATGTACCGCAAGAAGAATTAGAAAATGTGGTTATAGAAGGTATTTCGTATTTTGAAAAAGAAGAATTATATGATTGGGTAAAAGAATATGCTTCTCTTTTAGGTGAAAGATTCTATGGTTCAGAAAATCACAGAAAAGCAAGCAAGTATTTGCACATCGCTTTAGATGCAGACAAAAAGAGCATAGAAAGAAGGGCGCTAAAATGAAAAAAGCAATCTTATTAATGATGATGTTATCCGCTGTTTTTACTTTTGGTCTTACTAATGTAAAAGACATACCACAAAACGAAGCAATTGAAGTGTTTATGGATCATGGAGAACATATTTAAAACCTAAGGAAGAGGGCGCTTATAGTGTCCTCTTTTTAATATCTATTATTTATATGATGAGGTTGCAGGTACGTCTTTTGGTTATTGTTTGATAAACGTAAGATGTTTCTAAAAATGTGTATACAAAGGTGTAATTTTGTACTGTATATGTTCACGTACTATATAAAAAAGTATGAAAATCTATAAAAATAATTATTTCAATAAAATTTGTTTTAGATATTAAAAAGTGCCAAAACCCTTGTGGTATAAGGGGTTTGGCACTTTTGTGTTTTTTATATTTTATCAAATAAACAATTCTAAAACTGTTCATTCTTCTCCCAAGATTCAACGATATAATGTGCGATCGTCGGATTGAAGCCTTTACCAACTAAAAACATAATCGCAGCAACTTCTGTTAATGCGTGTTCATGTGATGTATGTTTTGCTTCATTTAAACCGTAATCTACCCATGGTTTTACGAAATCTAGTACGGGTTTCTTGAAAGGTAAAAACTGTGTACCGACAACTTGTTGAATTTGTTGTTGTGTTGGTTCAGTAATTGGTCCAGGTGGTAAGATTTGTGGTTGTGTAATGTCTAGTGTTGGTCCAGGTGGTAAGATTTGTGGTTGAGTTGGATCTATTGTTGGTGGTTTAGGTGGTGAGACACGTGCGTCGTAGTTTGGTTGATACATTTGTTGTTGGTATTGCGGTTGTTGTGGTTGAGTTGTGTATGGGTTTTGTGGTGCTGCATATGGATTTTGTTGATATTGTTGTTCTTGGTTTTGTGGTGCTGCATATGGATTTTGTTGATATTGTTGTTCTTGGTTTTGTGGTATTACATATGGATTTTGAGGATATCGCTGTTCTTGATTTTGTGGTGCTGCATATGGATTTTGAGGATATTCATAATTTGGACGTGTGTCATATGGATTTTGTTGAAATTCAGTTTCTTGGTTTTGCGTTGTTGCATATGGGTTTTCGTCATATTGTGGTTCTTGCTGTTGTAACTCTTGTTCTTCGTATTGTTCTGTGTATCTCTGTTCTTGTTGTTGAGGATACAATGGTTGCCTTGGATAAGGCGGTTGATTATTATAGAACATGTTTATTCCTCCTTCATGATGATGCCTACCACCTAGTGTATGGGCGGACAAGAAAATATGTGATGAAAAAATGCGGGCGTGTTACAATAAGTAACTGGGTGAAGATAAAATGACAAAACAAGAAAAAATTCAAAAAACAATTACTTTTGTAAAACATATTTTAGAAAAAGATGCGAGTGGGCATGATTGGTATCATATTGAACGTGTACATAAAATGGCGATTTCTTTATCTGAGCAAGAAGGTGGAAATCGTTTTATAATTGAAATGGCAGCATTACTTCACGATGTGGCAGATGAAAAGCTAAATGAAAGTGAAGAAGCAGGAATGAAAAAAGTTTCTGATTGGTTAGAAGAGCTACGGGTTGAAGAAGAGGAAAGTAAACATATTCTTCATATCATCGCCAATATGTCTTATAAAGGTGGCCATGGCGGCACAGTAGAGTCACTTGAAGGGAAAATTGTTCAAGATGCGGATCGTTTAGATGCTCTTGGTGCAATAGGAATTGCTCGTACATTTGCATATGGTGGGGCGAAAGGGAGATTAATGTATGACCCAACTATTCCGCCGCGTGAAGAAATGACGAAAGAAGAATATAGAAAAAATAATGATCCATCTTTAAATCATTTTTATGAAAAACTTTTGAAATTAAAAGATTTAATGAATACGAATGCAGCAAAACAAGAGGCTGAAATTCGTCATCGTTATATGGAACAGTTTATTGAACAATTTATGAAAGAGTGGAATGCACAAATATGAAAATGTTAACTGTGGAGAACTTATCAAAATCATATGGGGAAAAGCCGTTATTTGATGGATTATCATGTAGTATTACAGAAGGACAACGTGTCGGAATTATCGGTGTAAACGGAACTGGTAAATCGACATTATTAAAAATTATTGCAGGATTAGAAACTCCTGATACAGGTGATATGACGCATTCACGTGGGTATACAATTAGTTATTTATCACAGCAACCAGAGTTTGATGAAAAACTAACAGTATTAGAGCAAGTGTTCCATGGTGATACACCTTTAATTCGTCTTCTTCGTGATTATGAAAAAGCACTATTAAATATTGAAAAAGATCCAAGTAATGAAAAAGTACAGGAACAATTATTTGCAGTGCAGCAACGTATGGATGCAATGAGTGCATGGGAAGCAAATGCAAGTGCGAAATCTCTTTTAACGAAATTAGGAATTACAGATTTCACTGCAATTGTTGGGAATTTATCTGGTGGACAGAAAAAACGTATCGCAATGGCACAATGTTTTATTGAAACACCTGATTTATTAATTTTAGACGAGCCTACAAACCATCTTGACCATGAGACAGTTGAATGGTTAGAAGAATATTTAGCAAGATATACAGGTGCGGTATTACTTGTAACCCATGATCGTTATTTCTTAGATCGTGTGACGAACCGTATTTTTGAATTAGATAATGGTAAATTATATAGCTACGAAGGAAACTATAGTACATTTTTAGAAGCGAAAGCACTTCGTGAAGAGCAAGAATTGGCACAAGAATCGAAACGCCAAAATTTATATCGTCGTGAACTTGCTTGGATTCGTCGTGGTGCAAAAGCCCGTTCTACGAAACAAAAGGCGCGTATTCAGCGTTTTGATGAGCTAAAGGAACTAGAAGGACCAGCTGCAAAACAGTCAGTTGATATTGCACTTAGCGGTAGCCGTCTTGGGAAAAAAGTACTTGAGTTAAAAGATGTAACGAAAAAATTTGGTGATAAAACGGTATTAAACAACTTTAATCATATCGTGAAACCAGGCGATCGCATCGGAATTATTGGAGCGAATGGAAGCGGGAAATCTTCGCTATTAAATATGCTTGCAGGTAAGTTATCTCCTGATAGTGGTGAAATTGAAGTTGGGCAAACTGTAAAAGTTGCTTATTATACGCAAGAAAATGAAGAGATGAATTTAAATCAGCGTATGATTGAATACATTAAAGAGATTGCAGAAGTTATTCATACGACAGATGGAAAAGTAATTGGTGCATCTCAAATGTTAGAACGTTTCTTATTCCCGACGCATTCACATGGTACACCGCTTGGTAAACTATCTGGTGGTGAAAGAAGACGTTTATATTTATTACGTATTTTAATGGGAGAACCAAACGTACTTTTACTTGATGAACCTACGAATGATCTAGATACACAAACATTAACAGTACTAGAAGATTATTTAGAAGATTTCCCAGGTGTCGTTTTAACTGTATCGCATGACCGTTACTTCTTAGATAAAGTAGTAGATGAACTGTTCATCTTTACTGGCGGAGGCGAAGTGCGTGAATTCCTAGGTAGTTATACAGATTATTTAGAAATGGAAAAAACGAGAGAACTTATGGAGAAAGCGGAAGTTCAAAAAGAGAAAAAAGTAGTAGAAGAAGCTCCAAAACAACAACGTAAACGTAAACTTTCATACAATGAGCAGCGTGAATGGGAAACAATTGAAGATACAATTGCCGAACTTGAAGAAAAAATTGAGTCAATTGGAGAAGAACTTGCGAAAGTTGGATCTGACTTCACAAAGGCACAAGAATTATCTGAAGCACAGCAGAAAACAGAAGAAGAGCTAGAAAAAAAGATGGAAAGATGGAGTGAACTATCAGACATCGTTGAAGGATTAAAATAAAAACAAGCTGCATATATTGAAAAGTAAAGAGAAAAACTTTACACTATTGGTAGAACCTATTTTAGGAGGGAAAAAATGAGAACATCTAATCCAATGTTGAAAAAAGAGGCATTCCGTAAAGAGGGAGCAAGTGCTTCTGCGATGACGATTGGCGGAACAGTAGGCAAAACGTTTATTATGCTTATCTTGCTACTTGCAACGTCTGTCTATTCATACATACAGATGATGCAGGGGACGATGAAGATGCCAGTATTAATTGGTGCTTTAATCGTTGCGGCAATCATCGCATTTGCGTCTATGTTCTTCCCGCGCATTTCACCTTTTGGTGCACCAATCTATGCAGCGGTAGAAGGGGTTGTGTTAGGAAGTATTTCAGCAGTTTATACAATGAAATTTGGCGATTCTATCGTTTTAAATGCTGTATTACTAACAATCTCAATTCTATTTGCAATGTTAGTGTTATATGCAACACGCGTAGTAAAAGTAACGGATAAATTCCGTACAGGCGTGATGGCAGCAACACTTGGAATTATGGTTATGTATTTAGTCGTATTCCTACTAAATATGTTTGGCGTAACTGTTCCATACATTCACCAAGGTGGTACAATCGGTATTATTATTAGTGCAGTTGTTATTGTAGTTGCTGCATTAAACTTATTACTAGATTTCGATTTAATTGAAAATGGTGTACGTAGTCAAGCTCCGAAATATATGGAGTGGTACACTGCGATGGGACTAATGCTTACATTAGTATGGTTATACTTAGAAATTCTTCGTTTCGTTTCTTACTTTACGAAAAATGACTAATAAAAAAATCCTGCATGAGAAATGCAGGATTTTTTTATTTTTAAAGATAAATTGATTTCATGGTATAATATGGATATTGGTAACTTGAGTTAAGGGGGGATGGAATATGATGAAAGAGAAGAAAGGGATTATGAAAAAGCTATTTTCTAAAAGTTTTTTCATAGAACTAGATGATGCTTTAACGTATCCATCATCAAAAGTCATTACTTCAGCAATAGAGAGATATGCGGCTGAATGCAATGAAAGACTAAAATTTGAGAGTAAAGTTAAACCGATTACTTTCTACTTAGAAAATGTAATGTACCGTGCTGAAATAAAGATGGCTCGCGGAGGATATTACATATCTTGTACTGAAGTGTAATAAATTTTGAAACTATACATGTTTGAACTATGTATGGTTTCTTTTTTTGTTTTGTAAGGTCTAAAATAATACTTTTTACTTACGGATATATCATTTTGTACTTTTTACCATTCAAACATTTCTCCTTACAATGAAGAAAAACATGTGAGGTGGTATAACTTATGATGAATCGAGTTGTATTAATCGGTAGATTGACAAAGGAGCCAGAATTATACTACACAAAACAAGGCGTCGCTTATGCACGAATATGTGTTGCGGTGAATAGAGGATTTCGAAATAGTTTAGGTGAACAACAAGTCGATTTTATTAATTGTGTTGTTTGGCGCAAATCGGCTGAGAATGTAACTGAATATTGTAAGAAGGGATCACTCATTGGGATTACAGGGCGTATTCAGACTAGTAATTACGATGATGAACAAGGCAAGAGAATATATAGAACTGAAGTTGTGATTGAGAGTATTACCTTTTTGGAGAGAAGGCGGGAGGGGGCATCGTAATAAAAGGTGATTTTAAGTAATAGCTTCGGAAAAAATTGTGGAAAGTATTTTAATAAACTTAAAGAGGGGATACCGCCAGCTTTTTTGAAAAAACAAGTAAAGAGTATACAAAATTTTATAACGTTTTTTGGCTAATCCAGTAACAAACGAGAACCATAAAACCCATCACAGGATAGGAATGTATAAAAAGATGAATCGAGTGATAGAAAATAAAAAAGGGATTCCTTCTGAGAGTAAGGAATCCTCCTTTTTGTTGCAACCGATAATGAGACGTTATGTTAATTAGAAATGTATACGATATTCATAAAATCCGAACTGTTCAATTTGTTAAAAAAAACTATAGTTGAAATTCTTTCTTTATAATTTCAGCTACTTCTGTAGCATTTAAATTCGTATTATTGATCCTTATATAATTTTTCTCTGTAATTTCTCCTTCTCTTGAATTTAATCTAAAATTTTCAAATGTGCTTAATAAATTTTGTTCAGATTGTTCAATCTTTCTTTTCGTTGGCTTATGTTCAAGTCGATGAGGTGTTTTATTTCGTTGAAGTCTTTCTTCTACATCAGCTTCTAATTCAACAAAATAAATATCAACCCCTTGGGAACGAAAAATATTACATATACTTTCAACATCATCCCAATCTTTCTTTTCATTAAACGCCCATACGT
The DNA here is from genome assembly GCF_030164735.1 of Bacillus sp. RB3. NCBI lineage: Bacteria > Bacillati > Bacillota > Bacilli > Caryophanales > Bacillaceae > Bacillus > Bacillus sp. RB3. The sequence goes on along the minus strand of NZ_JASNGE010000017.1, from coordinate 443 downwards.
ATGTAAAAATCATTCCATAATGTTGACTCTTTGAAAATGATTGAAATATTTCCTTTCGGAAAAGATGGGTTAATCGCCACATTTCCGAAGAGAATCCATACAATGGCTCCAATAAATCAATTGTCATATGGTTATGAAATAATTTTAAATCAGTCATCTTTGCTAGTTCTTGTCCAACTGTCATTTTCCCAACTGCTTGTGGCCCAAATATCAAAACAAACTTTTTCATCGAATTCCCTCCAAAAAATAATAAGACATTAATTATAAAATAAGAGATTCTGTAAATGTATCACAATCAAAATATTTTGTAGAATCTATATACTTTTCTGCCTTTTGTATTTATAAAAATAGTTGTCTTCCAATAACGAAAAATATGGTGCGACAAGAAGTCGCATTCCCACAGGGTAGCTTCTGCTACTAGATTAGATGCAAAGTCTATCTCC
>NZ_JASNGE010000016.1:0-113440 GCF_030164735.1 Bacillus sp. RB3 | reverse complement strand
GGAGATAGACTTTGCATCTAATCTAGTAGCAGAAGCTACCCTGTGGGAATGCGACTTCTTGTCGCACCATAATTATCGTTATCAAGAATACACAAACAAATCACTTCAATATCATCTTAATTGTAGTTTGTTCGGCTCTTCTTCAGGGATACCTCTATGTTTGTAATGAATCGTTTTTACATCATTTCCTTTTATGCGAAAAGTAATTGTGTCCCATAAGGCGGATTGTGTGCACCCTCAAAAGTTTAAATTTTAAAATCCCTCATTAACTAGCTCTTTTATCGAGTTTAATTTTGAAGAAAGCTCGATAAACCATTCTTCATCCCCTGTTAATAATGCAAGATCTATAAGATAAAGGATTTGTTCCTTATTTATTACCTTTGATTCAGGGAGTTTGTTAACGTGTTTACTAAAGAGTAAAATCGCTTCGTTTATTGTGTACTGGCCGTCACGTTTCACAATACTAACTGTAACTATATCCTCTACATCATCAAGTGATACAATATAACCAACTATTAATTCACCTTCATTTGATATTCCACGAACCCAATCTCCTACTTTTAAAACATGATTATTATTTGACATCATACCGTTTCACCTTCCTATAAATATTTTTTGTGACGATAAAAAAGATATAAAAACAAATTATACTGTAATATTTTTCATTACATTTAAGTGTTAAGAACTCACGGCTATATAATAATTAAGCCGCTTAACGCTCTTGATTGATAAGGTCAACAACTTCTTTCATTGTATAATTCTTTAAGTATTCACCTAGATGCTCTTCAGCACCTAAGAAAATAGCGAAAAGAACTTTTCGCATATTCGAACCTACAACACACTGATTGTTTGATTCTGGACACTTCGGCTGCAAAGCACCTTCAGAGGTTATCTGATAAATATGCCAAAGATTAATTTCATCTAAATCGCGAGCGAAAATAAAACCGCCACCAGTCCCCTCTTTCGATTGTATAAACTTATGTTTTTTTAACAAACTTAGTACTTTGCGAATGCGTACTGGATGAACACCTGCACTTTCTGAAATAGCATTACTTGTTGACATCCGGTCTGGCTGTAAAGCTAAATAAGTTAAACTGTGTATGGCCAAGGTAAAGTCGCTGTTCATGATTTTCCTCCTACGATTAAAAATATTGTTTCTCATATATTAACATACTGTAGCCATAAATATTACAGATTGGTTAGAACGTTAAAACATGTGGAATGCTTCTTGCCATAAAAAATTAATTCTCTTATATTCTATCCGGTCCCACCTATATCTGATAACTTCATTTAGCTTTTTAAGTTGAAAATAAAATTAAACACTCCACTGTTTCTTCACTTGTTCTTCTGCCAACTGTTTAATTTTTGTCCAAATCGTATCTTTACTCACAATAACATTTGTTTGATAATTTCTATCATTATAATTAACTGTAACACATACTTCAATCATCTTCTGCTTCCTCCTTTCAAAAAACTTTTTCTAAAAATACTACTTATTAATTGGCCAATTTTTGCAATTCAATGTTCAAAAACGTTCGAACGCTACGTGGTAAAAATTTACGAATTTCTTCCTCATTAAAACCAATCTGCAATCTTTTTTCGTCCAGCATAATCGGGCGACGTAACATTAGTGGATGCTCAATTATTAATGTATAAAATTCATTGAGCGAGAGCTCCTCAATATTTATATTTAAGTCCTGAAAAGTTTTGGATCTAGTTGAAATAATTTCAGTAGCCCCCTCTTCAGTTAAACGAAGAATCGATTTAAGCTCATCAACTGTCATAGAATTTGATACGATGTTTTTTTCAATATAATCAATTTGATGCTCTTCAAGCCATGCTTTCGCTTTTCGGCATGAGGCACAGCTTGCTGTTGTATATAGAATTACCATATTTAACTCACTCCTTTAATGTTATGAAACGTACATTTTAAACATCGGTTATTGAAATGTATTAAAAAAAATTACAGTTTAGAATCAAACACAAGCAATATTATTTATTCGAGAATATTTAATTTATCTACATTTTACAGACGATAACAACTCACTTCTAAAAACTATACTGTAATTTTAAACTTTACAGTTCTATAAATCAAATGTTAAGTCTTGGATTCATTCTATTAACGTATAATAGGAGCAGTTGAGACAATACTTGCCTCAACCGATTTTTATATCTCTTTATAATTTTTTGCAGTAATGACTGTTTCAAACTCAAATGTTTCGGGTAGATGATCTGCATAAGAATATTCAAAAGTTCGTCCATCCGTTAAGTAAGCTACTTGTTCAACTCGCATTAGGAAATCCTGATTTGTTAAGTTCATAAACTGCTTTTCCCCATCATCTGGGCGAATTCCTTTAACCCTGACAACAGATGTCCCTACTTCAAGACCAAGTTTATTTTGAATATGTGAGTATATCGACTCCTCTAAAACAGAAGCCTCAACACCTGGGATAACCAAAATTGGCATCCATGTATGCTCCATAATCGTCGGAATGCTGTGAATGATGCGGAGGCGAATGATTTTATAGACGAAATCACCGATTGAAACTCCCAATTTCTCAGCAACTACTTCATCAGCCCCAACAATCGCAAACTCGATAATTTTACTTTCTACCTCACTGCCGTATACAGCTTTCGTACCCGTTAAAGTTTGAATCATTCGTGCCTTTTCCTGTTGACGCCAATCTTGCACCACTGTTCCACTTCCGCGCCGGCGGATGATGTAGCCATCTCTAACTAATAGATCCAGCGCTTTCTTAATAGTAAGGGCTGAAACACCAAATTCTTCAGCAAGGACGGGGCTACTCGGAATTTTTTCGTTGATTTTATATTCACCATCTAAAATTTGCTGTTTAATCTTTTGATAAATGCCGAGGTATTTTACTTGTGTTGATCCCCTTGCCATTTTCATACCTCCTTTATACTGCAAACTCTCTTCTATTCATTCAAATGTAAAGCCTCAAGTTTGTAAACTGAAGGTGATGGGGCAGCAAATCCATTTTCTAAGATTTCAATATTCGTTACCGCTTCTTCGTCTTTCACAAGTTTTGGTGCACCATTTATAATTGTTTCATACGCGGCATCATAGAAACGACCGTAATCACCAAGTGGCGTTTTAATTTGTTTTTCAATCCAGTCACCATTTGCATTACGATACTTAGCAACTCCATAGTACATCGGTGAATCTTCACCAAATCCTGCACTCTCAGGCATAACACCCGCTTTCAAATCATTTTCCTGCTGATCTTCACCATATTTAATAAATGATCCGTTTGTTCCATGAACGATAAAGCGTGGATAATCTTTTGCTACGACATGGTTCGTTTTCAGCTTAATCTTCAACTGATTTCCGTAATGTAAACCAACATCGAAATAGTTATCAACCGCACCTTCCATTTCATTATTACGAATATCGTATGTAACCGTATCTGGACGGCCGAATAGTGAAATCATACGGTCCATCGTATGAATACCTAAACTGTAAAATGAACCTTCTTCTTTTGGAGCTTCATGAGTGATTGAACCAGGACGGAAATAATCAATATGTGATTCAATCTCAATAATATCACCAAGGAATCCTTGTTCAATTACTTGCTTCACAGCTAAAAAATCACCATCAAAACGGCGGTTTTGATAAGGCATAACTACTACACCTTTTTCTCGTCCTAAAGCTAATAATTCTTTCGCATGTTCCACTGTATCGCAAAATGGTTTTTCAACGATAACTGATTTTCCAGCAAGTATAACTTTTTTCGCTAATTCGTAATGCGTATGTGCTGGCGTACAGACCGTCACCACTTGAATTTCCTTGTCATTCAACAATTCGTCCAAATCAGTAGTGAAGTAAACACCTTTTCCCTTATATGGAGCCGCTAATTTTTCATTTATTTGACGTACAAAAATCGTTTTTATTTTTATATTATTACGCGTGTTTACATAAGGTAAGTGATAGCGGTTAGCTGACTTTCCAAATCCAATAAAGCCCATTGTTAATGTCATATTTTTCAACTTCCTTGCTCATAAATTTTCGTTTCTATATTTATTATATAATTTAATCATTAAAAGTATATAGTTTTAACTTTATAATTATATATTAAATAAAAAATCCACGATAAAATTCGTTCTCACTATAAGTTATGGACCTATAAAGTGAAACTTTAATCAGTGGGGCGATTTATTCTCTACTGATTATTTACCCGTAAATACCGGGATGAAAAGGAGCGTAATGAACATGGCATATACTACTATATCTATGGAAATTTTTGGATCACCTGAACAAGTATGGCAATTAATTGGAGGTTTCAACTCCCTTCCAGACTGGTTACCTTATATACCTAGCAGTAAATTAACTGAAGGCGGTCGTGTACGTCATCTAGCTAATCCAGATGGTGAAACAATTATAGAACGCTTAGAAGTATTCAATGATAAGGAACGCTACTACACGTATTCAATCATGAATGCACCGTTCCCGGTCACTAATTATTTATCTACAATCCAAGTTAAAGAAAGTACTGAAAGTAACACATCGTTAGTAGAGTGGTCTGGTACGTTCACTCCTGTTGCAGTTAGTGATGAAGAGGCAATAAATCTGTTTCATGGTATATACAGCGATGGACTGAAAGCATTGCAGCAAGCATTTCTAGATTGATTCATGTAATTGATTGAGACGAAAAAGTTAATTAACAGTCAAACATTCGACTTTGTGGTTAAGTTCATTATGAAAGATAAACAAATACAAATTTCATGCCTGCTTGTTAATGACAAGAAATAAAAAATACTACCTCCAAATGGAAGGTAGTATTTTTTTATTAATCAGGAAAAACAATTAATCCCTCTTCTTTTTCCTCCTGTTTTAAATCTTCTTCTGGGAATGTTACAGTTGAATTTTTATCCCCTGTTTTTTTGTTTCTTCACCTGGAAATACGAAAGTTGAATTTTCTTTTCCTTCATTTTTTTCTACGTTATCTGGAAATACCATAGAATCATTGGTAGTCAAATCACTATGAAAACCAAGGTTAGACAAAATCGCTTTTAAATCTGGTAAAACCCCTATTTTATCAGATGATGGATTATTAGACTTTGTGCCTGTATTAGGATTACTTAAAATTGCTCTCAATTCTTTTGGTGTATATGCCTTACCTAAATGTTCTTTAGCAATCCCTTGAATTGATACAGCAGCCCCAGCGATTATAGGCGAAGCGCTAGAAGTACCACGGAAATTAGAAGTATAACGATTCATTATACTCTGATCTGTAACTTTTTGTCCTTTACTATTTTGATTTTGATATGTATCTAATGTGTCAACATACTCTCCCCAACCATATACATCAATTCTACTACCATAGTTAGAGAAACCTAAACGTTTATGAGGAACTCTTGCAGTAGATGCTCCAACTATAATAGCTCCTGAATCTTTAAAGTCTGGACTATTTCGATTTAAAATCTGTTTACCATTACGGTCTTTAAATTCATCTAAATCAATCCCACCATTACCAGCTGTTTCTACAATAATAATGCCTTTATCTGTACCTTTGCGAATTGCGTTAAATATACTCGGGTATACTTCTACTGGTAAAGGGTCATCTCCATATCCATCATATTTAAAGGATTCTTCTATTAATAAAACATCTCCAGCCTGTAAAGAATCTACGGCACTTAAAATAGCATCTCTTACATCGATTCTCCCATTATCTCGGATCACTGAAATTACTTTTGCCTTTGCTTTTGGTGCAATCCCAATGTTCCCAATCCGATTGTCAGCTGCAGAAACAACACCTAGAACTGAAGTACCATGAGAAAGATCATTACTCATTTTTCCAGACATAAATTCAATATTTTGACCGACTAAATCTTCATGATTTAATAACCAGCCTTCTTCCAAATCTACAAAGGTTGCTCCTTGACCATCTCCTCCTTTAATTCCCCAGGCATAAGGAGCATTAATTCCTAAAGGTGCCTCTTCAAGATATCCCTGTCTCGAAAATCTAGGTTCATCATAAGGATTGATTGATAATACAGGAAATCTCGAGCTAGTTGTTGTGTTTATACTCTTATTAGAACGAACTTGTATTTTACTAGAATCGTTATTAGCAGCATGTACTGTATTTGTTACAAATGTCGTACCTACCCCAGCAAAAGTTGTAATTGCAAGTGATGATATCAACATACCTTTAAAATTTTTCATCTTTCCACCTCTAGTTTTCTATTAGAATTAACATATTTAATAATGTGTATGAACCGAAAAGCTTTTTATTTTATTATAAAAATTAATAGATTTTTATAACTTTTTGATTTACATAAAAACTCCTTTCATTCTTGTAATTCAATGTGTATATTTCAAAATAACAAACTAACTGTAACTATTACAGTTACACATTTATTGATTTTCAACTACGAAATATAAATTTTTAAAAATAAATTTATATTACTTTAAAACAGAGCTAACCTTTTACGCATATAAAAAAACAAAATATCTGTGCAAATTACAGCGGTGAATAAGTTTATAGACTGCAAAAAAACAAGAAAAAGCAAAACACTAAGTGCTTTGCTCCTTATAAAATTCCTTTTAACTTTTCACCAATTAACCTCGCTACATACTCATAGCCTTCTGGTCCAAAGTGTAATCCATCTTTTTCACCATTTTCTACAAATCTTTTATAATCCCGTTCTTGAATCATTTCAGCGAATACGTTTAGAAAATAACTTCCTGTTTCCCTCGCCACTTTCTCCACCACGTCTGCATACTGACCAAGCACTCTATTTGTTCTATTACGCTGTCTTTCTTCATCAACTGGTGCAGGACTAATCAGTAGTACTTTATCTGATGAAATATGGTTCACAATCTTCTCTAAGTTTTCTTTATATGCTTGTAATGACACTTGAGAAAAAGAAACTGCATCATTCGTACCAAGAAAAACTGTTACGAAATCTGGTTTATATGATATTACATCTTCTTCAATCCTATTTAACGCATCGAATGTATTATCCCCTGGAACACCTGCATTCACTACTTTCCACTTCGGAAACATCTCTTGCAAACGTGGTGTTAATCTCGGCATTCCATCAAAAAATGTTTCATCAGCTGTAATACTATCTCCAAAGCATACTAACGTTTTCATTAAGCTACTCTCCTTTTACGTATGAAACAACTTTCCTTCTATTGCTTTTATATATCTTTCAGCAGAACGTTCAACTGCCTCGTTTGCATTTTCTTTTACTACTCGATGAAAAGCATTGTATAAACGATTAAACTGTAACGGCTTCACTCGGTTCACCATTTCTTCCACTTTTCTCGCTGGTAATGGAATTAAGTTTGGATAGCTATACATAAAACTTACCCACCGCTCATCCGCTACAACTTGAATAATATCACCTGTTAACAAAATCCCTTTTCCATCATTACCTTCTTCCCAATGCAATACAGAACCACCACTAAAATGTCCTCCAAGACGATGTACAGTAATCCCATCCGCTAATTGTAAAGACTCACCAGACCAATAAATAATACGACTACTTGGGCGCATCACCCATTCTTTATCATCTTCATGTATATAAATTGGTACATCAAATGTCTCTGCCCATTCTATTTGCGTTGAATAATAATGAGGATGAGACAATGCAATCGCATCTAATCCACCAAGCTCTTTTATTTTCGCAATTGTCGTTTCATCTAAATACGTAATACAGTCCCATAGTAAACGATATGACTCTGTTTTCACTATAAATGCCGTTTGACCGATCGCAAATCCTGGTTTTGTCGTAATACTATAAAGTCCATTTTCCTCTTCTATTATTTCATTTTTATATGTATCATCTGTTTGCAAATTTTCTAAAGTCGTCCAAGACTGCCCTTTCGGATTCACATACTGCCTTTCTTCATCACAAATATGACAACTCACCGGTTCATCTACACTCGCTGCATACTGCACGCCACACGTTGTACAAACGAAATTTTTCATAATAATTTCCCCTATCCCTATATTTTTATTAAGCTGATTTTTGTCGATAATGATCTACTTTTTTATTTTCAATTAATAAACTTATAAAAGTAAGTAAATAGGCAACTGTAACCGATAATGGAATTACAGTAAATCCTTTTTCGCTTCTGCAACATTCATCTCACTATCTCCCCCAAAATATTTGTACTAAAAAGTCACCTCAACCTCACCCATCCAATAACGCCAAGCTTCTAAATAATCTTCTAAATCTTTCGGGTGGCGCCGTAAACATGTATCTATACGCAAATATAATCCTATGACTATTTCTTCATATAAATCACGGTCATTTTTATGAAATACACATTGTTTCATCGCATAACCAATCGTTTCTTTTGTTAAATCTTCCGGAGTTGAACAGAACGCATAAATTAAATCATATATAGGATCTCCTAACACTGGTAAAGGATCAATTACACCGTGCAGTTTATTCTCTTGAAATATAAAATTATGAAATCCAAGATCACCATGCAATAAAAATGGCTGATTTATTCCAGTCCCCCTACTTGGACTATTTGCTAACTTAAAAACCGTTCTATACTCTTCCTCACTTATGTAACGTCTTACATTTCCATGAGCTTCCATCACATTTGTCGTTAAAAATTCATTCCAAGATTGAACTGGGCTTTCTTTCCATCCCCAGCCATCAACCTCTGTAGCTACTTCATACTTATTGATAACTTCCTTTACAAGTTTACTAAGAACACTCCGTTTATGGCCTAGTTTGCAAGAAGTTGTGCCCTCAAGGAATGAGTAAACAATATAGCGATTTAAAGGTTCCTTATATAAAAGCTTTGGAAATAATTCGTCCTTTTTATAAAACTGAAGAAAATAAGCTTCTTCACGTATGACATCCGATTCATTCAACTTTATAACGTATTGTTCATCTAACAAATATATAGTACTTGTCGTTCCCCCGTTTAATGCTTTTACGCTATTTGGATAATGTGAAATAACTTTTTCCTTAACTAGTTGTGCAGTGATTATTGAAATGTCCATTCTCTCACCCTTCAACTCCGAATATTTCCTTAATTCAAAAGACAACTTTACTATTATTTGACAAACATAAGGGAATTCCTCCTAAAAATCTTAATATAACAAAAGATAATTTTATTTCATTTCAACTGCTTCCTTCAATATTCCATCATAAAGTTCATTCCATTTATGGTAATGCGATGTGATTTCTTCACTCCAAATGATCTTCATTTAATCTAGTAATTTCTATTGAATTATCTCTTTCTTTTAACTTAAGAACCAAACTTTCTACACCAAACACTTCTGTAAACGTATGACTGCCTACAATTAAATTAATTCCTTTAAATTTCGCATGTTGCACTGTATATAATGTTTTTTCACCTGTTATGTACGTGTCACATCCTTTTTCTAATGCACGTTCAATCAAATTTGTATTGTTTCCTGCACCGGTTAAGATCGCAATCCGTTTTACTGGTTTATCGTGATTTCTCCAGCTCTTCACTTTCTCTTCCATTTTTTCTTCCAGTTTTCCAACTAAGTTTGAAAAAGGAATCGCTTCTTTATATTCTCCTATTCCCGGTAGTTCTTCTTCCTCATAGGTTGAATATTCCAGTATTGTATCTATCCCAATTTCGTTAAATAACGATGTACACGTGCCAAACTTTACAAAATCTAACGGCAAATGAATCCAAAAATGATTCATTTCATATTGCTTCAATTTCTCAATACAAGCCTCTTCCATACCAAATAAAAAACTCCACGGCGCATGATGTGTAACTATCATATCGACTCCATTTCGATACGCTTCTTCAATAGTTTCTAACGTTAAATTTGTTGTGTAACCGATTTTGTGAAATTCATCTTTACTTATATAAGTAAAACCATATTCATCATCGCCATATTTATGAAGATGCTCTCCAAATAGTGATGTTATATGTTCATTAAACTGCTTTATATTCATTTTTATTTCTCCTTTCATTTACTTTTATATTTCATAAATAAGGAAATACTAAATTACAACGTTACATACATATAGGAGGACAATATGAAACCTGAATTTTTAAAAGCTGTACATGATGCAATCGGAAATGTCGAACACATTCATATAGAGGAAAGCGGTGCTGACAGCTTACTTATTCATCATGATGATGCACAGCAGTTACAACAAGTTGCTAAGGCGTTAGAAAATAATAATTTCCGCTCCGCTTTAAGAACAACTGGAAATGCTTCGTACATTGAAGTATTGAACAGATAATGAAAGTCCGGATGTATTCCGGGCTTTCTTTTTATCCCGCTATTCACCGGGCAGTAAGACCCCACTGATTAAAGTTTCACTTTATATTGAAACTTCAAACTCTTTCACATACACCGCTGTTCCAGCAATATCTATTTGTAACTTTTCGTTTTCTATCCCTTTCGTTACATAAACAGTTACACGACCATCTTTATTTATTTCCTGTCCTTGCTCAACGATTAAACCCAATTCATGTTCAAAACCTTTCTCTAAATACTCCACATAATACGCTCCCATTACACCTGAAGCTGTTCCTGTCACTGGATCTTCAATCGTCCCAGCGTAAGCTGATGAAAAATGACGGCCGTGCATTTGTGCTAGTTCATCATAAGTTTCTAGACAAATTGGGTGAATAGAAGCATTAGGTATTTCTTTTAATACTGATGGAAATGCAGCATTATTAGGTTTCATTCTCTCACATGCATTAAGATTTTTAATCGGTACAATTACAGTCCAATTACCGGTACTTCCATATACAATCGGTAAACTTACATCTAAATCATTTACTTCTAAACCGATACTATGAGCTAATTCTTCTGTTGAACCTGTAAATTCTTTAAACTGAGGTGCTGCCTGTCTCATTTTAATAAAGGTTTCTCCATTTTCATTTACACCTATTTGTATCGGTAAAATCCCAGCCTTCGTTTCAATCGTAAGGTTACTTTTCTCTTCTAATAAACCTTTTTCGCGCAAGGCAAATATCGTCCCTATTGTCCCATGACCACATAAATCCATTTCAAAACCAGGTGTAAAATAGCGCATTCTTATATCTCCTACTTCTGAGGAAAGAACAAAAGTTGTTTCGTTATATCCAACTTTTTCAGCAATAATTTGCATTTCCTCTTCCGTTAATCCATCTGCTTCTAATACAATACCTGCTGGATTTCCCTTATTTGGTTTATTCGTAAATGCGTCGTAATGAAATACATTTATAGTCTTCATTTTCTTTTCCCCTTATTTGTCCATTTCTTTATTTTTATAATCAATAAGAAAATCGATCTAACCAACTTTCATAATCAGCTTTTTGAAATGGACGGATAATGAGTCTATCCGTCTCTACTTCTAATAACGATAGCTTCATTTAATTTCATCCCTCGAAATATTAATTGAATTTTCTTTATTATCTTACACAAAATACAAAATCTAGTAAATCATTATGTTTTTGATACATAAAAACCCAGTCATGCTTTATACATAACTGGGTTCTCCATCGTTTCATAATTTTCTATTTCACAAGAACTGCATCTCGTAATTCCCTCTTCAACACTTTTCCTAAAGCGTTTTTCGGTAACTCATCTATGAATACTACTTCTGGTATTTTATAGCTTGCTAATTTCTCTTTACAATACTGAAGAATACTTTCTTCTGTTAATGTTGTTTCGCCATCCTTCACAATGTAAGCTCTTGGAACCTCTCCCCAAAAGTCATCTGGAACTCCAACTACTGCAACTTCTAAAACACCATGTATTTCATGAATAACATCTTCTACTTGATCTGGATATACGTTGTCACCACCGCGTATAATAACGTCTTTATATCTTCCCATAATATGCAGGAATCCATCATCATCTATCATGCCAGCATCACCCATGTTAAACCAGTTATCTTTTACTACCTTCTTTGTCGCCTTTTCATTATTCCAATATCCTTTAAACATGTATGGACTTTTCACATGAATCTCTCCAACTTCATTTGTTGTTAGTTCATGTCCTGTTTCCGGATGAACAATTTTCACCTCTACATTTTTCAAGGTCTTTCCTACAGAAGACATCTTTTCTTTTCCCATCATTGGATGCCATGAGGTTACAACCCAACCTTCTGTACTACCATAGCCTTGCACCATATATATGCCTTTTTCCATATATTTTTGAATGAGTGTTTCTGGCACTTTTGTACCACCGCTTTGTGCTACTTTAAAGGTTGAAATGTTACGTTCTTTTTTATTTAGTTCATCAAGCATGTAACTATAAACGGCTGGGAAAGCAAGCATCGTAGTAATTTTCTCTTCTTCAATCTTATCCCAAATAAGAGCAGGATTCGAATCAGCTAAGAAGATCATCGTAACGCCATGATAAATACAATTTAAAATAGAAAGCACGCCACTCATATGAAACAATGGATGCACAGATAAAAAGCGTTCACCTGCTGGGATTTCTCTTTGTCCCGCAATTTCAGCAAAATAATGATGTAAGTTTTTATGTCCAATTACACATGCTTTTGCCTGTCCAGTCGTTCCTGATGTAAACAAGTAAATGGCATCGTCTTCTTCATGAACTTCTACGTTCGGTTCTGTCGTTGGCTGTTTTTGCAACTCTAATTCAAATGAACCAAAGCCTTCTTTTGTTGTTTGAATTACATAAGGAATTTCTTTAACAGCATCAACCTTTAATAACACTTCATTAAATTCTTCATCAATAACTAACACTTTTAATTTCGCTTCTTTTACAATCGTTTCTAATTCATAAACAGTCAGCTGATGATTTAGCGGAATAAATACCGCTCCAATTTTTAAACTTGCCATCATAATGCTTGGAAATGGGTGATTATTTTTGCATAGTATTCCTATACGATCTCCTCTTTGCACACTATTATGTAACAAATAATGTGCAAACTGATTTACTCGTTCATTATATTGCTGAAACGAATATCTTTTCTTCCCCCCTACAAGCGCTTCCAAATTTGGTGATTGCATTGCTCTCTTTTGTAATAATTGTCGCATCGTTCTCAAGTAAAACTCCCCTTTATATATGTTAGGTTTTTTATTTTACCAGATTAACTATTAATTTACTAAAGATTACACTTAGTGAATATAAGAAGAATATAAAATATCCATTTACTTTACAAGTAAATGGATATTTCCCATTATATATTAGAATACTTCTTGTTCATCACATATTGCACATACTCAGGTGCACTTTTATCAATCTCTTCATCGCTTAGTTTATATTCTGCACCATATAAATAAAAGGAAGGTATAAATTCCATACCTGTGTATAAGCATGTAGCTTGGAATGGTTTCGTCAACTCATCCATTGTAATTCCACTATTTTCATAGTCTTTTTCTAATCCACCTATAGAAATAGCTACACCAAATTCTTTCCCCTTCACTTTATCTCCTTTAGATCCGTACGCAAATCCATATGTTAATACATCATCGAACCATTTTTTTAATAATGGTGGTGAGCTGTACCAGTAAAGCGGAAATTGAAATATATATCTGTCATGTTCTACTAATAACTTTTGCTCTTCTTCAATATTAAACTCCCAATTCGGTGCCACTTTATACAATTCATGCACCGTAATTTCATCCGAATATTTCTCAAGTTCTTCAATCCATCTTTTATTAATTTTTGATTTTTCAATATCAGGATGTGCTACAATTACAAGTGTTTTCATCTTTTTTCATCCCCTTTATAAATTATTCAACCCTTTACGTATTAGTATGAATGAGTCACATATAATTGAAAAGTACGTACTTTAAAGTGCTATAGGAACCTTAAAGTACCTGTGGAGGTGTTATATGAATCAAAATGATAATTGCCCAATTGCAACAACACTCGATGTAATCGGTGGAAAATGGAAAGTTCATATTTTATGTATTTTGTCAGATGGAAAAATGCGAACAAATGAAATTAAACGAGAAATCCCAAACATTACACAAAAGGTTCTTACACAACAACTTCGGCAACTTGAAGCTGATGGGATTATCTATCGTACCGTATATCAAGAAGTTCCACCAAAGGTTGAGTACACACTAAGTGAATACGGAAAATCTTTAATGCAAATAATGGATAATCTGTTTGAATGGGGAAAAGATCATCAGATTAAAAGATTACATGACTAAAAAAGCACTATATACTTTGTTTAATCCTCTACGTTCATATTTTTTATTTCTATAAAGTTTATTTTCATCATTTTTTAGCTAACTTGTTTTCTTAGATTGATGGACGTGACCCCACATCCATCAATCTAAAAAGATACAATTAGAAAAATGAGATTTCTATAAAGTTTCGCATTTAAACACTACTTCCGCCTCATTAAACGTTCGCTCTACTTTTTCTAATCTCAATTGTACGTAAGCTATAAAGAAGCACCCCTAAACCGAGAATTTTTTCATTATTAGACGCATTAGAACCTAAGGTAATAGTAGGTACATTTAAACCCATAAACCTTTCACTCCATTCTATAGGCATATAAAAAGATACTCCTTAAAAATAAAAAACGCTATTCTCTCTGTAAAATCATAGAAAAGAATAGCGCTTTTTATTTTGAAATAGAAATCATCATTTAAACTAAACATGCTAATATTGATTTTGTGCGATTGTCAGTTACCTCATAATAAATTTCTAATCCTTTCCGAGTACCTGTAACCATTTTAGCAGCTTTTAGTTTAGATAAATGTTGACTAATTGTACTTTGAGGCATTTGTAAATCCCCATACATTGTTGTTACATTAGTAGGACCTTTTGCAAGCATTATTTTTACTAAAGATAGACGAACTGGATGCGCCAATACCTTTAACACCTCAGCGATTTCTTGAAACATTTCTTTTTTTTCTTTCATCTTATTTCTCCCCTTTTATATACATATTTATGTTATCCATATATATAATTCGGAGGTATATGCGTTTTTGTGTCCGTCATTTTAAAAAAATATAAAAAAACTTTAATCCGAAACTAAAGGATTAGCTTAACATAATGTCTCACCATTAATGATGAATAGGAATCTCATTATAGAAGCAGCAGTTTTTATACTACAACTCTACATTCAACTAACTAAAACCAATGAAAAAAAGAGCAGATAGTCTGCTTTTTTATGATGCCTCCTTATGTTCCGTGGAATGTTTAACACTCCCCAGTCTCTTTAGTTTATTCCACCCTACCGCTACTCCTCGAAGCGATGAGAATATAGATTTAATGACAACATAAGTCATAAATTGGCGATAAATAAAACGTTGTAAAATTAACCATGCCAATGGTTTTGGGTTCTCTTCCTCTAATTTAAATGCGAACAGAGAAGCGAGAAGATCCATTAAAAAGAAAACAAGATAAAATCCTAAAACTTTTAGCGGATTACTACTAAATAGTCCTATAATCATTAATATATCTGCAAAAGGAGCAATGAATTGCAGCACATATTGGAATAACCACATATTAGGCAGTGCAATAAATCCTAATGTTTTATGCTTTGGATTACATAACGCTTTTCGATGTTTCCAAAGACATTGAAGTGTACCATATGACCAACGATACCGCTGTTTAATGAGACTTTTCACATCTTCAGGTGATTCCGTAAAAGCATGCGCTTTTTCTTCATATACAATTCTATGCCCTTGACGTAAAAATGTAATAGTAAGATCCGTATCTTCTGCTAACGTATCTTCGCTTAAATATCCAGATTCAACTACATTCTTTTTGCGCCACGCCCCAATAGCTCCTGGAACTACTGTAATACAATTTAACTCATCAAAAGCTCTACGTTCTAAATTAAACCCTGTAATGTACTCAACATGTTGCCAAGTAGTTAACAAATTCCGTCTATTCCCCACTTTGACATTACCTGAAACTGCAGCTACATTCTGATCTTCAAAGTGTCTAACCATTAGAGAAATGGCGTCTTGCGCAATAATAGTATCCGCATCTAAAGTGACAATGATTTCTCCTCGCGATTGTTGAAACCCTAGGTTCATTGCCGATGATTTCCCGCCGTTTTCTTTCTGAATGAAACGAACTTTAGGGTGTTTATAAAATGTTTCTTTCATTACTTTTGACGTACCATCTGTCGATCCGTCATCCACAACAATAACTTCAAATTCTCTATAATTACTATCCAAAATTGAGTGAATTGTCTTGGCTATCACCTTTTCTTCATTATATGCTGCTATGACAACACTAACAAAAGGTTGATAGGACGAATTAATATAGCGAGATAACGTTTTTCTTTTCTGCTTCCATGCAAAATAAATTAAGAATAAAAATCGAAAAATCCCTAATCCAATAGCAATATAAAAAATAGTTGTTAATATATGCTTAAAGTATCCTGCCCCTGAAAAGACAGCTTTATTGTAAAGCAAATATTGCTTCCCCTCAGAAGAAACAGGAGGCATGATTTCATCTCGTTCTTTATTCATTAAATCTGAAATTGTTACAAAACTATATCCATGCTTTTTTAGGTCTTTAATAATAATTGGGAGCGCCTCTACTGTATGTGTACGGTTCCCTCCCGCATCATGGAGAAGAATAATATTTCCCTCTCCCTTATAAATGGGATTAAGAGCACGCTTTACTAATTCATTTGTTGATGGTATTGCCCAGTCTTCGGGATCAACTTTTTCCGCTACCATTGTATAGTTCATATTTTGTGCACGTAAAATAGGCAATATTTCATTTGATGAATCCGGGTTAGCATCCGCTTCATATGGCGGTCTAAATAAAACCGTAGAATGTCCAGTTACTTCCTGAATTAAACGTTGCGTCGTATTAAGTTCTACTTTCGTTCGTAGTAAAGACGTATCTGCTATGTTAGGATGCTTGAAAGTATGATTGCCAATTTCATGCCCTTCATCGTATATTCTTTTTACAATACTAGTATTTAGTTGCGCGTTTTCACCAAGTACAAAAAAAGCAGCTTTTATTTGATTCTCTTTTAATATATCTAATATTTCTGGCGTATATTTCGGGTCTGGTCCATCATCAAATGTTAATACTACTTGTTTCCCATTTGGTTTTCCATATCGTTGCACTTCATATGCAGATGGTAAGGATTGATATACTTCATCTGTAATATAATCATCTTTGCCTACTTTAAAATCTCTCAATCCATTTTTTCTTTCATTCTCAATCCGTAAAATTTCACCTTGTCCAGAATAATTCACTTCATCTAAACTACGGATTTTATGTAATACATTAGGATTTTTTTGTACCTCAATAGGATTTTTTAAAACTTTCCATATTGTAGGATCTTCTGCTCCTAATCTCCATAGCGCAAACCCCTTTGCATGATTGTCCATTGCGATTTTCACTTGATTATAAAGAGTAACACCGTCTAAGAACCAAGCAGTATGTTCTTTCTCTCCTGTTTTATATCTAAAATACGGATTTCCACTCACCTTATCCCATTGAATTTTTATATTTGAATCATGAGCCATTGCCATAACTTCTGAGAAAGTCATAGACTTTGCAGCTTCTTTACTATTTACTTCCCAATCATATCCATAGTTACCGAAAGCAACTATAAGTTTATTAGACGGAATATTCAGTTCTTTTAATGTATGTTGGAACCATTTATTTGAAGCAATTGGTCCTGGTTTCCCCGCTCCATAGTGCTCATCGTACATCATTACAATCATTCGATCTATTATTTTTGCTAACGCACTATAATCAAAAGCCTTATCATTAGCTGGAACATCTTGTGTAACGAGCAAATCATGTTCATGAAATTCCGTAGTAAGTTCTTTCATAAAATTTGTTAAGTTTTCTCTATCACTTTCAGGTACGGCCTCAAAGTCAATATTAATACCTGAAAACTGATTTTTTTTAACTTGGATTACTAAATCATTAATAAACTTTGTCTTTACATCGTTTGAGGAACTCAGTAACTTATGAATTAGCCCACTATCAGGACCAGAAGCTTCCTCAGTATAGTTAGTAAGCAAAGGCATAATCTTCACTTGATTTTTTTCTGCCAACTTTACTATCTCAGGTTTTATCTCACTTCTAATCGTTAAATCTGCTTTTAAATGATACCACTCTGGTACTAACGTAGTTAATGAATCGATATTTTCTTTTAAAGAAGCGGTACTATTTTCATCCCAGTTTACATAAAAACCATACACTTCTTTAGGATGTTTACTATCCTTCGGCGGATTCACCAAATTTTTATTATCCTTCGTTTCGGTATTTGGGTTAAATGCTTCCTCCTTTAACTGCTGATCACTAAGTTTTTGATTAATTGGTACAAGTTTAGTATCTTGTTGTACAGCGGTATTCATATTTGGAATTTCTGGTGTTGAAAAAATACTTTGAAAGAAAAAATAAAATACAACACTTACACTAACTATTGAGATACATAGAAACCAAATAAAGGCTATGTTTCTCCTTCCTTTCGGATCATAAAAAACAGGTTTTTCTTTATCTTTCTCTTGTTGAATGTTTTTCTCCATTATATTTTTCACATACTCCTTCTTAATAGAACTATAGAATATTAAAGTGCAACTTTAATCAGTGGGGGTTTTGTTCACCCCCCCACTAATCATCAGCCCTCACCAATCGGGCTGCCCAGCAAATAGCGGAATAAATCCTTTTAGCTTTGAAGTGAATCTCTCACTTCCATATTCTATTGATTCTTCTTTTCATTCCCTTGCTGGTGGCCTCTATTTTCTTGTTGAGACCCCCTACCATTGTTCCCTTGCTCGTTTCCGTCATTTTCTTTCTGGGATCCTCTTCCATTGTTCCCTTGCTGATTCCCATTATTTCCTTGTTGAGGATTTCTTCCATTGTTCCCTTGCCCATTTCCATTATTCCCTTGTTGAGACCCTCTTCCATTGTTCTCTTGCTCATTTCCATTATTTCCTTGTTGAGATCCTCTTCCATTGTTCCCTTGCTCGTTTCCGTTATTTCCCTGTTGAGATCCTCTTCCGTTGTTCCCTTGCCCATTTCCATTATTTCCTTGTTGAGATCCTCTTCCGTTGTTCCCTTGCCCATTTCCATTATTCCCTTGTTGAGATCCTCTTCCGTTGTTCCCTTGCTGATTCCCATTATTTCCTTGTTGAGCTTCTCTACTGTTATTCTCCTGTTGATTCCCTCTATTTTCTTGCTGAGATCCTCTTCCATTGTTTTCTTTTATTTGCTTCGATGGCTGTTCCTCTGTTTTCTTTTGTTCTTTCTGCTCTTGCTTTTCATATTTTTTTTCTTTTACAGGAGACAAATCGAGTGTTGCATCAGGAGATGACTCCGGGTGTGATTGCACCTCTTCTTCGTTTTCCACCGGATTAGACGGGGTGACAGGAGGCGTAAGTGATTTGTTCTTCTCATTCTCTTGCTTTATATAAACACCTGTGCCAATTCCAGCTTTTCTAGCATTCTCTCGTATTTGCATTGTGCTACTTTGATATTCAACTGTAATATGTTTTAGCTCATATTCTTTCTTTAATTCTTTCATTGCCTTTTCCAAAAGTGGTTCTAGTGCCTTGTCCTTTGCAACAGCTGTTAGCATAACTTGCTTATCATTCGTTAAATACTTATCCTCTTGACTTTGCTTTATAATAGTACGTATTACTTCTTGTAATTGTTTATTTTCCCATTGCTTCAATTCTTTTAAAATACGCCTTCCATCATCATTACAAGCCTGCAAATCTATAACACGAAAATCCTTTGTTACGCTCACCTCTAAACTTGGATTTATATCAACTGAGACGTAAGCAAATACTTTTTCTTCTGGTTGGTTGTAGAAAAACAGCACTGCAAATAGAAAACAAGCAACAAGTATTGATGCAGGCTTTAAAAAGGAAGGAATCAAAAAATGCGATGCTTTTTGTTCTTGCTCATCAAACGAGATTTCCTCCCCGATTATGCAAGAATCCCCTTTTCTTTTACACGTAATAAACTCTCCATTTGGTGTTAAAACAACTACGCTATGCTTTTTTATATCCATCACAATTCCTTTATTCATCATGCTTTTCCCCTCTTATGTAATCCAGAATATATGTATAGTTGTTTGCAAAAATAATACACATTGCAATAATGTATTTTCTATGTCGTTCCAACGTTTTACGACTTACCCTAACACGCGGTTCAATCTGTTTAAGCGGTAGCTTTTTCTTTCGGAACAGCTCTTCCATCATTTCCTCTTCTTTTATAATTATTTTCACAATTTCTATTAAGTGCTCACGTGTATCACGATGCTTAGGAGATTCTTTAGCAAGCTCTGAGAATGTGATTTTAAACTCAGCTAGCACACTTTGAAAATGAAGAATTTCCTCCTTACGGTTACTATTTTCCATCTCTTTCATATACTCCGTAAGCGACACTTGCATTTCTAACATTTCCTCTTGCTCATCTTCTTTTAAAAAGACAAAGTTATGTTTAGACTCCTTACGTATATAGTCAATTACATCTCTTTTTATAAGAAGATCAGCAAACGCTAAAAAGGATTTTCCTTTTGTATAGGAATACTGTTCAATTGCTTCGTTAAAAGCAAACAATCCAATGCTATATTCATCATCCTGTTCTGTAATATATCGACGGCAGACAGATGAGATTGATTTTCTAATAAAAGGCTGATACTGTACGATAAACGCTTCTTTGTCTTCTTCATTGTTTTGTATGTTACATACGATATCTTCTATTTTCGGTTTTCTTAAGATCTTCATTACTAAACTCAACACTTGTAATCTCCCAGCCTCCTTCAAATAGCAAAATGGCCACTACACAAGTGACCATTTAACCAGATTTTCTTGGTACTTTTCTTCGGTCTTGTTTTCTTGCTGTTAGTTATATTTTTCGAGTCTAACTTTTCCCAACGTTTTCTTAATAATTTTCCTTTTCTCTCGGCACTAAAGTTAAGTTTGTATTTTTATCTACTTTCTTATTTTCTACCGTTCGTTTTGCTTATTCTCTTTCTATTTTATCTGCAATCCTTGAATAACTCTTCTCTATATAATTGGTAATTTCAGCCTTCCATTTTGGATGCCACTTAATCTAGTAATTTTATTAATACTTCTATATTCTTTCATAGTCATTTTTCTTCTATTTATTTTTTTCACTATACATATTCGGAGGAGTACAAAGTTTTATGGGGGTCAAAAAATATTTTCATAAAAAAATACATATTTATTTCAAAAATAAAAACCATCAATTTGAAAAAGGGTAATCAAATTGATGGTTTTCTTATAATATCTATTAAATTAAGTTGGATTCTCATTATATCTAAAAAAGCACTAACTATTTTCTACCGGTTTTCTCCATTTTTATCTTTCTTGGTTATCATAATATGTCTTATCTGCGTATTTTCTATCATTTCCTTTTAGATAAGCTAAAATTACTTTTGGATTTTTAAGTAAAGTCCAGTCTCCATATGTATCAAATCTTCTGCATGAAGTTATCATTCCATTTTTAATAGTACCGAATTTCTTATTATTTTTCTTTCCCCATTCTTTTAACCGTTTAGCGAAATCTGCATCTTCTGCCATAAGCATGTTTTCATTAAATCCGTTAATTGCCATAAAGTCTTTTCTATAGCACCAAAAAATCCCTACAGATATAGCTCCGTACTTAAAAAGTAAGGGGATGATTATTAACATTGCGGAGAGAAATATTCCTAAAGATATTCTTTCAAACTTTCCATTTACCCCACCACCAATGTATTTACCTGAAGCTAAATATTTATCTACATTAGACAACATAGACTCTGTCATTATGGTATCAGCGTCTATAGTGACGATTATTTCTCCATTAGCTATTTTAGCCCCTGCATTTCGAATTTTAGATAAGTTTTTATCGTTATTTTTCAATGTAACACAATTATAAGATTTTGCTATTTCCTCTGTTTTATCTGTGCAACGATTTAAAACAACTATAACTTCCGTTTGCTCTTTATATGCCTCTGATGCCTTTGCAATTGAATCTAAACATTTTCTAATGTACTTTTCTTCATTGTGTGCAGGAATTATAATAGAAAACTTCACATCTTTTTTCAAATTGACTCCTGAAGATTCGTTTGTCTCAGTCATAATATGCCCCCCTTATTTTATAAGGTAAATATCTGTTATACATAACTTATATTAATATTTATTAGGTTATATTATAGAAACTGAAGGTAAAGAGGCTCTTACTGTCGACGTTCAAAAGCAAGACGTACAGCAAGCCCCGTTAAAACACTTGCCATAAGCCAACGCTGCCGTTGGGCGTGTGCATTTCGCAATTTTACTTGCTGTACATACAATTACAAGGTTAACTATAAAGCTAACAATGATTTGCGTAAGGCCCAAAACTGCACCTTGAAAAAGTAATGACCCCTTCTCTGGATCTTCAAATTGAGGTAGAAGTGATACATACAAAATAGCAATCTTTGGAGTCAAAAGTAACCTATCCGTAGAGCTACTAAAACTACTACAAATAAAGCAAAGCAACATGTAATATTTCGAATCCACTTTTGTATATCACCAAAATACCTTTCTATAAATATAGCGTTGATAGTAAGCATAAGAAATAAAACAAAGAAAGGCAGCGAGGTATAGATCCATTTTTATCTTCATGGCTGGAACTGTACTCCTTACCAAACTTCTAAATGAAATGTATAGCTCAGTAGTTACCTTATTTTTCAAAAAGACATTCTGATTATTTCTTTTTCACTTCTTCTACAAATTCCCATGTTTCTCCGTTATCTTTTGATTGATAAAGTGCACTACTATCGCCATTGTAGTCTCCATCTGCCCCTTGTCCAACTAACATATTAAAAACCCCATCTTTCTCATATGGCATACTAGGAGAATCAAAAGGACTTATTGTGGACTGTGTATGATCTAATTTCACTTCATGCGGCGGATATTCTACCTTTTTGAAAGATACTCCCCCATCATCTGTGCGATATAACTCTCCTTCATTACCAGAAGGCCTAATTGCTCCTAAAAACCCAAGTTTATCATTTATAAAAATGATTCCTGATACACTACCAATCCCCCCATTAAATGGGTCTGGATTGATAACCTCCCATGTTTTCCCTTCATCACTAGTCTTGCTTAATGAATAAAAGGCGCTCCCTAATGCTTTATCTGTCATATTTAGTTTATAACCAACTTCTTTCGATAGGAAAAACTGTTCTTTTTCATTCTTTAAATCTTGTTGTTCCTTCTCTTTAAGCATATCTTCTTTTGGAGGCGTCTTTGATTTACTCCAACTTGCGTCACTTATTAAATTATATCTAGCAGGGACTAGCTCTTTCTCTTTTCCAGGGACAAATATAGATACAGTATATCCAATGATATCAGAAGCTGCTTCTTTAACACTCTGCCTCTTACCATCCTCAGTAATATTAATAATTCCCTCTGTATTGGATCCCCAATTTCTTTTTCCATAATAAATCAACCCATACTTACTTTCATTCCATTTTTTGACCGTTTGCTTAACTGGGATCGCCTTAACCGTTTTAATTAAAGGTTCTACTAATTTATCATCATTATAATCAGGCTTTGCATATCCATCTCGTATTATAGTAATATCTTCTGATTTCTTCTTATTATAAGAGATTAAATAAGTTTCTTCTTTCCCATCAACATTTTTCCCATAAACAAATGTATCAAACGCTGTGATTGTTCCATCTGAATGAAATGTAAGATCAAAATCAGTTGCCATATACAATTTCTTTGGCAAAGGATATTTTTTATTTATATCTTCAAAAATACCTTCTACTCCAGATTTATATATATTATTATGTTTAAGTTTAACTGACCTTTCATGTTTTAACTTTTCTATAAACCATGCCAATTTGCCATTGTAATTTATTGCACTTTTATAAATCTGCATCCCATAAAATGATGTAATTGCAACAATAATGATAATAGAAATGGATCTCCATGCTATTGAATTTGTTAATTTTTTAGATTCATATTCTCTATTTTTTATCACCCGCATTGTAGTAAATGTAGTTATGGATATAAAAAGTACTATACATAATAACAAAATGTAAATATTATAATTCATTCTTCCGTACTTACAGTATAAGGCCAACTCATAGCAAAAGATCCCGTATACAATTATTAGTATTGGATTTGTTACTAATGACAGAAGTATCCTTTTTGTATTTTCTCTAAATATAGAAACCACTCCTAATTATATGAATTACTGATATTAAGTATACTTTATGAATATTCACCATTCTTATCATCGGATTTATACACATTCAAATAATATTTTCCTTGTTTCGCTACGAGTTTTCCCTTTATAGTATTTCCTTCATCTTTACCACAAGTTACGTAATTTTACATGTCTAATTCATGATAAAGTACCCATGTCATCCCAATATTTTGTTCATTTATCACAGAAATAACTACTTCTTTCAGAACTATAACATCAAACGTTTAAACATCTGTCTGATCGGGAGTACTCAGATTCCCTTTTACAAGCGTATTGGAAGTCCTTCTCCTCTTCGAGGGATCCACCTGTTTGCAGTTCTTGTTTTACAGTAACTTTTGTTTGTTCTTTACTTTCTTTTCCTCTACTATCTTCCACTGTTAGTTCCACATTATATGTTCCTTTTTCTCCATATACGTGGGTAGGATTCCCTTCTGTACTTGTTGTACCATCACTATAAAATTTAATTTCTTCATTAAAAAGCATTTTTAATTTTTTTATATACTCTTACTGTCGACGTTCAAAAGCTAAACGTACTGCAAGACCTGTCAATACGCTCGCCATAAGCCAACGCTGCACTCGCAGCCACGTTGGACGTGTGCCAAACCATTTCGCAATTTTACTTGCTGTGCATACAATTAGAAGGTTAACTATAAAGCTAACAGTGATTTGCGTAAGGCCCAAAACTGCACCTTGAAAAAGCAACGATCCCTTCTCTGGATCTTCAAATTGAGGTAAAAGTGATACATACAAAATAGCAATCTTTGGATTCAGAAGATTAGTCATGAGTCCCATTAAAAATAATTTCCGTGGTGGTTCATTAGAAATCGTACGAGGTTCCATAATAGATATAGCACCCGGTTTAATCGAATTCCAAGCTAGCCAGAGTAAGTAAGCAGCACCTGCCCACTTTACTGCTTCATATACAGCGGGAACCGCAAGGAATAGAACTGTAAGTCCAAACATAGTTGCGATTATATAGATTACAAATCCGAGCATGATGCTCAATAAAGAAATAAATCCCGCCATACGTCCCTGCGTAATGGAACGGGAAATGAGATAAATCATATTAGGCCCAGGTGAACAAACCATGCTAAGCGAAACAATTGCAAAAGCTATCAAGGTACTCAAGCTGACCATAAACCTTCCCCCTTTATGTTACATAAAATTTCCTATTATACATTTTATCATGATTGGGGAGAGAAAAAATTAATATAAACCGATGCAGCTAAGTAATATTATCGGATCGAATATAGTGTAATCACATATTTCTCATTCTCTTAAGTAAGGACTAAAAATAACCTATCCATAGAGCTACTAAAACCACTACGAATAAAGCAAAGCAACATGTAATATTTCGAATCCACTTTTGTATATCACCAAAATACCTTTCTATAAAAATAGCGTTGATAGTAAGCATAAGAAATAAAACAATGTAAGTAAAAGCACCCATTTTATCGTTAAACTTCTCATTTGTAAATGTACTTACATGAAGGAATAGAAAAACAAACGTTACTATGAATAGCTCAAATAGCCTTTTTTTATTCACCCCACCACCACCTTACAGTAATTCCCTTTCATTCCATTTTATCAGAACATACTGTGTAGCAGCACATGAATATTATATTCATGTTAAAAAGGCCAACAACCCAAGATTGTTAGCCTCTACTTCCCCTATTCGTACCTTTTATCACTTTACTTCCTAACAACTGGAATCCACATTTCACCAAACACTAAGCCGTTTCTTTTCCCCATCTCAACCGTCGTATTTGGTCCACCAACATAAGCAAACTCATTTGCATCTGGTAAAGCTTGACCGAAGGCGATGCCAGTCAACTTATTACTTAACTCTTCAGCTGTTTTGTCTTCCCCTTTTACTACTAAGTATTCTCCCCTCGGAAACTGAATCACTCTAGATTCTTCTATTTGTGCTTCTGTCATGACACCCGCATAATACATCATTTTGTTATTCACCGCTTCGCTCACAGAAAAAATGTATTCATTTGTCGCTAAAGCTTTTAAAGTGTCCAGCCTTCCGTCTTCTTTAACAGCCGACCAAAAGGCTTCCTTTTCTTTATTTATTCCAGCAAAGTCTGTATATTCACTCTTAATTTCAGTTCCAATACCTAACACAATAAAGCTATCTTTTTCTTCTATAGTATAATTTTTCATATGCAAAACCTGCCTCTTTTTTTATTAATCAAACGATTTATCTTTTCATCTGATACGTTTATAATATCTTTAAACCATGTCAAAAAATGATACTGTTTAGGAGACCAACATGAAAAAAGTTGAACGGATCAATACAATTATGCGATATATCAACAACCGCTCCCACTTTACAATTTCTGAAATCATACGAGAATTTAACATATCAAGATCGACAGCTATTAGAGACATTAGAGAAATTGAAGCTATGGGAATGCCACTTGTCGCTGAAGTTGGGAGAACGGGTGGATATTTTGTTATGCATAATTCTATCCTGCCCGTTGTTCGCTTTACTGATAATGAAGTGAAAGCTCTTTTTATTGCCTTTATGGCTACGAGGAATCAACAACTTCCCTACCTAAAGAGTCGTCAATCTTTAGCCGAAAAACTACTAGGACTCATCTCAGAAACCCAGCAGGATGACCTTGTTCTTTTAAATCAACTCTTGCTGTTCCAAGGAACTAATCCTCATAATCCCGATCTACTTGAGCTTTCTGATCTCCCCCATCCTATGTTAGAAAAACTCATTCAAATCCTTCTTTTGGATAACCATTTATTGATTACCATTAAAAAAGATGAAGAAATTAAGTCTTATCCAATTTATCTATTACACCTTTATCAAGAAAAAAGCCATTGGATTATTGAAGGATTTGACTTAAAAGAAGAAAAGAAGTTAATGTTTCCTGTCGATGATCTCATCAATATCGAACCATACACGACGAATAAAAGGCTCAATAAGAAAAAGATTTTAGAAAAACTAAGTAAGAAGGCTGAAGCAATTAACCTTGTACTTGAACTTGGTCCGACAGCAATTGCCCAGTTCAAAAAATACCATCCTTTAAAAATTTCAATATCTTATACTAATCCTTACCAATCCACAGCCATTTTAAAAACTTTTATCAATGTTAACAATCCCGATGAAGTGACGGAAATAATAAATTGGCTGCTTTTTCTAGGGAAGGATATTACAATTAGGGAAATGCCTGAAGAAATATTAAAAGATTTACAAGAGCGATTATGTTTATATTCCCCATAAGCAGTGATCAGTTAAACCTCAAAATATTGAGTTTAAGCGCTCACTACTGAACGAGGCTTCTATGAATAATACAACAAAAAAGGTATGAACTAACTTTTAGTTCATACCTTTTATATTAGAGTTTTCTATAAACACATTAAATTGCTTGTTTAAGATTTGAATGTGGATTTGGTCCATACTTATTCTCACCTTCATCACTTTCAATGATACAAAACACCAGTAGAACCGCTCCTCCAAATGGCACCAAATTTAATAGCTGCCACCATCCTGTTTTTCCACTATCATGTAATCGACGAGCTTCCACTGCCAGAGTAGGAACGATAAAAATTGTTATATATAGCACGGTAATATTGGCTCTTAAGTAAAAGGCAGACGAAGAATAAGAGGCCAAATATATTAATGACCAAAACGTAACCTTATTAAATAAAGTAAAAATCCAGTACTCTTTTCTCGTAGCTCTCCCACTAAATTTCGCATAGTTTTTGAGAGTATATAAATACCATTTCATTTGAACCTCTCCCTTTTTCATCCCCTAAACGATTAATTTATACATTATATACCTTATAAGTATAAATATAACACACCACAACGATAACCTCTATATTCACACGGAATATTCTGTTTATTAACAAGTCATTTTAGTTAAGTGTTAACATACCATATTTCCAGGCACGTGTATTCGATTTATTATTCTCCTATTTACTTTAAAACTACTACAATTAAGCGAAGTATGAATGAATTATTAAAGCACGGAAAATCTTCCCGTGCTTTTTCAAAAAAATATATTATTCCGGATGATTTCATTCACTTACCCTAGCTGACGTTTAAATGCTTTACTAGCAAAGAAGTAAGCAATAACCATAATTCCGACGCACCAAGCGAGCGCAATCCAAATATCGTTTCCAACAGTTCCTTCATATAAAAGAGCACGAATCGCATTCACGATTGAAGTTACAGGCTGATTCTCCGCAAACACACGAACAATTTTTGGCATCGTTTCGGTAGGTACGAAGGCTGAACTAATAAATGGAAGAAAAACTAGTGGGTACGAGTAGGCTGTCGCCCCTTCCATAGACTTTGCCGTCAGCCCTGGAATGATAGCCAACCATGTTAGCGCTAACGTAAACATTCCTAGTATCCCAGCTACTGCAAGCCAATCTAGAATATTCGCACTGGAACGGAAACCCATTAAGAGCGCAACAAGAATAACTACAACGATAGTAAGTACATTAGCAACAAGAGAGGTTAAAACATGAGCCCACAATAACGATGAACGCTTAATAGGCATCGTAATGAAACGTGCCATCAGCCCACTCTTTACATCCGTAAAGAGTCGCACGGAAGTGTAAGCTACACCGGATGCGATAGCCATTAGCAAAATTCCCGGCAATAAATAATTAACGTAGTTTTCCGTTCCAGTTTTTATTGCGCCGCCAAACACGTAGACAAATAATAGCATCATCATAATCGGTGTAATCGCTACTGTAATAATTGTATCCGGACTGCGCATAATGTTACGCATTAAACGACCTAGTAATACACCTGTTTTACTTTTCATTTACATCTCCTCCTTTTTGCCAATGATCGCAAGGAATATTTCTTCCAATGTCGGTTGCTTCTCGATATACTCCACTTTTGCTGGCGGGAACATCTCTTTCAGTTCAGTAAGAGTACCTGTCGTAATAATTTTTCCGCCATGCAAAATTGCGATACGGTCTGCCAGTTGTTCTGCTTCCTCCAAGTACTGAGTCGTAAGCAAAATAGTTGTACCGCTACCAGCAAGTTCCTTGACTGTATCCCACACTTCGATTCGCGCTTCAGGATCAAGTCCAGTCGTTGGTTCGTCAAGAAAAATAACTGCTGGCGCCCCAATCAAACTCATCGCGATATCAAGCCGGCGCTTCATCCCGCCTGAATACTGATCTGCCCTTTGGTTTGCCGCATCAGTCAGGCTAAATCTTGCAAGTAGATTGTCAGCAACTTGAGCGGGATTGGAAACACCACGTAATTTGGCGATCATTATCAAGTTTTCCCTCCCTGTCAGCATACCGTCTAAAGCTGCGAACTGCCCTGTCAAACTGATACTTTGACGAACATGGTCTGGTTGACGCTGTACATCAAATCCGCAAATACTTACTTCACCGCTATCTTGCTTCATTAGCGTCGAAAGGATGTTAACCGTTGTCGTCTTTCCCGCTCCATTTGAGCCTAGCAGCGCGAAGATTTCTCCACGCTGCACCTCAAAATCTACCCCTTTTAAAACTTCCTTGTCTTTAAAGGATTTTTTCAAGCCTTTTATAGAAATCGCTGCATTACTCATACTTTTTTCCTCCCTATAAAAATGTTTTGCGAAGATAATTTATTTACCTCTATCTATTTAGTACCACTGATATTCTGTATCACTTAGTACCAAACTAAAAATATAACTGAATAGCTATGGTGGCAATTCATATGTGTAACCAGCTAATCAGTCGGTATTACTTATTCCATTTATTTTTTTCTCAATTTCTTCATAATACTTTCATTCAAATCTTCACGATACTTGGAGACGTAAGTTTTAGCATTTGCCACTAGTTCGTCAGCAAAGGAAGCCACGTCATCCCCAGTAATGTCAAGCACTTGTCTTCCTTCTGCTGCACCAGCTTCAAACAAATCGATTAATTCATACTGTATGTGTAACATATCCATCCCGTTACCCGCTGAGAAATTCCACATGTAGTTTTGAATTTTCTTAAATACAAATTGGTAGTCCTCTGGCAGAGCCTCAACTCGTGCCATCATCATTTTGTACTCTTTTTTATCACCAATTAACTTTTTAAACATTTCTAACATCTTATTTTCCTCCTTTTTTATAAAACCGAACAAGAAATTCCCAAAGTATCGGCCGGAACATTTTATCTTATGAACCTATTTTGACTTCAAGACGTTAATTTTTGACGATACAAAATCCCATTTTTTCCAAAACAATTCAAGCTCTTGGCGGCCCTCTTCATTTAATGAATAAAACTTACGAGGCGGTCCCATATCTGATGGTTTCTTTTCAATATTCACAAGCTTTTTCTTCTCTAATCGTACAAGGATGGTATACACCGTACCTTCCACAACTTCGGTAAACCCAAGATCATTCAGATGGCGGGTAATCTCATAGCCATACGTTTCACGGCGACTGATGATTTCCAGTACACACCCTTCCAGTGAACCTTTTAGCATTTCAGTTAAATTTTCCATGTCCTGATCCTCCTTTACCCCCTATTCTGTCTGACTTATATTCAGTATCACAGAGTACTAAGGCAAATTTTTTACTGAATAGCTTTTGAGTAAAGCCACACTATTCAGTATTACTTATTAACACTACATTGTATGACTAAGTAGTTGTGGATGTCAACTTTATTTTCAAAAAAATTAAAAATCCGCTTTACCCTAACCGGATACAGCCTCCTTTTTTGTTGTAAGGGCCATCAAACTAGTAAAACAGAGCTGATTCAAAGTGTAATTTAAATCAGCTCTGCTTTATTGTTTTCATACCGTTATATCTTGTTTTTTCACGATACAAATTGTTTCTCCCTACCATTCCCATTGCATATAAAGCATAAAGGCAAGTGCGGTCAGAGAAAATTTCCAGAGATTATCCGTACATGATACGAGCCCCAAAAATACAATTCTATTAGAAATCTGTTCTCTATATTCTCTTTTATTTTATTTCTGATAGTTGATTAGCAACACTATCTAAAAATTTTTCTACCTTTTCTTTTGATGTATCCGGCGCATGATAACCGATCGTAAATGTAAGCCTTCCATTATAAGAGCTTGCTCCCATTGAAAAGAATGGTGCATACATAATAGGTGATGTCATATACCCGTCCTCAGCTTGAATTTCACCAAACTGAATAGGTTCCTCAGCGATTACTCCCAAATTTGTCAGTAATGGCAACGCCATCCCCATCTGTACAGCCTGTTCATATTGCTGATTATACATTTCCTTCACTGTAGATAGCTTCATTTCTGCCAGTAACTCCATTCCTGCTGCTGAAGAAAGACCTGGATTTTGAGACTTTATTTTATCCATTGATTGTTTAACTCGAACAAGAGTCTGCTTAAATGTTTCATCGTCTTCCATTTTAATCACTGGCATTTCCATACCGGATAAGTTGCAAATAGCACCAGTTGTATTATTAGGCAGATATCGACGTAAATCAATTGTCAAGCCAATCATTTTTTCTGCAGTGCGAGGTTCTGCATACACAGTGAAATGTGATAAAGCTCGGAAGTATGCAGTCATGATTACATCATTCAAGGTAGCCTGTTGAGCTTTTGTCCATTGGGTTAAACGTAGAGTTTGCTCATGGCTCAATCGCCGTACGGACATTTGGGGAAATTTATTTTTGTTAGGTTGAGATGGAAAAGACCATAACGATGCCTGTTGTTCTTGGTTAGGACGATACGCACTTTTTATGTCCGATATTCCAGCGTATTTGAATACATGTGATTGATCTCGACAACTCTCATTTCCCTCATCAAATTCCTTTATAATTTGCTTCTTAGACCGTCCCAATGAAAGGTGAGTATATATCATTCCAAGCAATTTAATATATTCCTTGACTCCTGCACCATCTGAACATAGATGAGACAATTTCACAACTAACATATCTGTTGTAGTGCCCCGTAATAATTTCGTTTGAACCATAGGCCCCTGAATACGATCACCAGGTTCCTTAATAAAATCTATTGCCATTATTTCAAGTTCTTGATTATTTCCTTCTGCAAAAAAGCAAATAGATGAGTTAGTGTCAGATGAATGTTCCTCCCAGTAAGGAATATCATTTTCTACAAACCGGCTGTTCAAAACTGGTTGCAATTGCAACGTTATCCTTACTGATTCTTCAAGTATATCCTTTGATATACCTACAGGAAAATAAAGAACTGCATTAATTTGTTGATCTGCAGAATAAAGACCTAATACATAATTCATTCGATCTTGTGGTGTTACTGAATACTTTCTTTTCTCCATAATTCCGTCCCCCTTTAAGACTTTTTGTATAACCCTATTTTCCATATGCTTATAATTTTTCTAGTCATTTTTCTTCAAGAGCTAATAACGCTTATTTTTCGAATTTTTAACGAAATCATCTTCTCCGTATTGGTTTCATTCTTTTTGCAGGTGATATATTCATTATTTTATTGTTATTAACACTGCCTAACCTCACAATAAAACCAAACAATAATAAATTAAGTTTATATATATGTAAACATTTTATTATAACGTCTATAAATTATCAATACAGCAAATAAATCATTTTTATGTCTGTCAATAAAAAACAATATATTCAAGGGCCACTTCATAATAAAAGATTGATGTGAATGTAAATGTACCCATATCACTTTCAAAATAAGAATGAGAATTTTTTCAACAAAAATAAGCTGCAGTTATTGATTTTACAGTAAAAAAAGCCCCTCCATTTTGAAAATGCGCAATCAAAATGAGTAGGGCTATTTCTAATTTAAATTTTATAAAAGAATGATTATCATAAATAATATTTTAATTTCTAGTCTACCTTATTATTTTCAATCCATTTTCCTAATAAATGAATGGATTTTATTCATATAATTTGAGGTGGTATCGTTGGTTTTTAAAAATAGAAAGCTTATTTTCAAATCAAATGAAAAAGAGGTAAAATTATAGATATTCATGTAGAAATTTCGTTTTGGGGATACTTAAAATCTTAAGGTGATGGGCATGTGGTGTTACACTTTAAAAGCTTTATAAAATTATAAAATTTATAGATATAGCAGATTTTCTTTATTAATAATCATTTGTATGTACGTTTACTCACATACATACAAATGATTTATAAAGCTACAATTAAGTGAAAACATCTTTTCCGTTACGATAACATCATAGCCATGTCTTCTGCTGCATTTGTAATTAGTTTTAAACCAAATGTTTCTTGTAATACATCAAGCACGCCAGGTGAAATAAATTCAGGAGCCTTTGGACCGATGCGAATATCTTGAATCCCAAGACTAAATAGCCCGAGTAAAATGGCAACCGCTTTTTGTTCAAACCATGATAGCACAATACTTACTGGCAATTCATTCACTTCACATTGGAAAGCATCAGCTAAAGCAGCCGCTATTTTCACTGTAGAAATTGAATTATTGCACTGTCCTAAATCAATGTAACGCGGAATTTCCGTACCAGGTACAACACCGTAATCCACATCATTAAAGCGGAATTTCCCGCAAGAAGTTGTTAAAATAACCGTTTCTGGCGGAAGTGACGTTGCTAATTCACGATAATATTCTCCGCCTTTTCCCGGTGCATCACAACCGGCGATAACAAAGAAACGCTTTATTTTCCCCTCTTTTACTGCATCAATAATTTCTGGAGCTAATGATAATACTGTATTATGATGAAACCCTGTCACTAACTGTTCATCCGACTCCATATGTACTTCTGGAAGTTCTAGTGCTTTTTGAATTAATGGTGTAAAATCATCATTTTCAATTTTTGGTACACCTTCTAAACCTGCAATGTCATATGAAAAGAATCGATCAGAGTACGAGCCTTTAATTGGCATAACACAGTTCGTTGTAGCTAATATGGCACCAGTAAATTTTTCAAAAAGGCGTCTTTGATCATACCATGCCTTACCGATGTTTCCTTTTAAATGTTTATATTTTTTCAGCTGCGGGTATCCGTGTGCTGGTAGCATTTCAGAATGCGTATAAATATTAATGTCTTTTCCTTCTGTTTGCTTTAATAGTTCTTCTAGTGCAAATAAATTATGACCCGTAACTACAATTGCTTTACCTTCTACACGATTTTGTGTAATTTGTACAGGCTCTGGCACACCAAAATGATTCGTATGTGCCTCATCTAATAATTCCATCACCCGTAAAGCTGATTTCCCCACTTTCATAGCCATATCAATATGCTCTTGTTCGTTAAAGTTAGAATTTGTTAATGTCATATATAAAGCTTCTTGTGTTGTAGCATCTACAAATGCATCCGTAT
Source organism: Bacillus sp. RB3 (assembly GCF_030164735.1). Lineage (NCBI taxonomy): Bacteria > Bacillati > Bacillota > Bacilli > Caryophanales > Bacillaceae > Bacillus > Bacillus sp. RB3. The sequence goes on along the minus strand of NZ_JASNGE010000016.1, from coordinate 79,071 downwards.
ATCCTAGCTGAGCAGCATGTGTGCGATAAGCTGCAATTCCTTTTAGCCCAAACACAATCGTATCTTGTAAACTCGCAATCGTTTCATTCTTGCCGCACACACCCATTACTTTACATCCGCCTGCTGGCGTTTGTTCACATTGATAACAAAACATATCATCCCACCCTCTCCCAATTTTCATTACACCTTAAGCATAATACCCATTGAAAAAAAGTGATGTGATATCAATCACAATAATATATAAAGATTTGTGACAGTTCATATTGTTGACATAATATTTTTATTGACACTAAAAAATATGCATTAGTGTACACACATCTTTCGATACTTTTAAATAGCTAATTAATTTGGAGAAATATATACAACGAAAAAAATTTTTGAATCAAATGTACAAATAGTTGCAATTCATCACATATGAAATAGATATAAAAATACGCTCTTCTTTCTATCATTCAATAGAAAGAAGAGCGCATTTGTCATTTTAAGGAACTATCATTTTTTATTAAAGTCTTTATTGTAAACCTTTTCATTTACAATACATTTACATTATCTTAACATTACTTACATTATTTATATGATATATTTATATAGAAGCTACTTAAGAAATTTCATATACATTTTATCTTTATGATCTCTTATCTAATCAATAAAAAGATCATGTTATATTTTTATAACAGGGGTGAATTACGATGACTGAAACTTTAAAAACACTTATAATGCTTGATGCTACTTATGTTGTTATAGCAATTATGACAGTACTAGTATTTGTATACTTGGAATTAAAATCTCAGTAATATATGCTGACGTAATCAACAGATTCAGCATTTAAATATAGTTAGAAGAAAGAGAGGAGAAAATTATTTCTCCTCTCTTTTGTATTTCTACAATTTCTTATTTTAATAAATCCAATGTATGTAAAAATAATCCTTTGTCCCCTACTTCCCCATGACCAGGCACTACTGCATTTATATTTCTATATCGCTTCAGCACATTCTCAATCGATGTAGACCATTCATTTACATAAGCATCAGCAACGTTTCCTAAATCTTTTGCGGACGTAGATTTCACTAAACAGCCTCCAACTAAAATATTGTATTGCGGTAACCATACGACAATATTATCTTCTGTATGCCCTTTCCCTGGATAAAATGTTTCTACTTTCATATTTCCAAACTTCAAATTTGTAACGGTTTGTAAATCTCCAAGTGGCTCTTCATATCCACTTTTCTTTGCTAGTTCTGCAGTTAATGCTGTACTATGCGCTTTAATGCCTCTTTCTTTCAACGTTTTTATTCCGCCAATTCGATCAGCGTGCGCATGTGTAATAATGACATCCGTTACACGCTTCTGAAACTTCTTTTCTACCATTTCTATTAGTTCCTTCGTTAATTTGTCATCCCAAGAAGAATCAACAAGTACTAACCCTTTAGAAGTATTAAGAACTAGACCGTTCGAAGGAACTGCTTCTCCATTAAAAGAACCTAACTCCGTATGAACCCATACATTCTTGTTTAACTGAGATATTGAAATGGTTCCCGTCTCATTTTTTATTACTGTTTTCTCTACCTTTTGTGATGCTTGTACAGAAGAAATTGTGCTAACAAATTGAATTGTTCCTAGTAAACCTACACATAATCCTACTTTTAACAACGTATTCTTTTTCATGTTATCAACCCTTTCTTTCAAGCTAAATAGTTATTACCTATATTAGACAATTCATCTCAAATGTTTGTTCCATATAATTGGACACTTTATTATCGCCGCTTATGTAAATACACGCATGGTGCAGTAAAAAAGATCACCCAAATGGATGATCTTTTTTATAATTTATCAACATATTGCTTCGCTTCTAGTAAGGAAAAACCAAAAGCTTCTCTTACTCTCTTAACTGCTGTAACTTTTTTGCCTTCTTCTACAAGCTGGCGTAGTTCTTTATTAATTTCAGGTTCTCTTTCTACAATTCCCATTTCTTTCGTAATTAATTGTAATCTATCTTCAATTCTCTTTAAACGCGCATCATTTTTCTTTTCAATTGTAGCTAATTTTTCAGCGATATAAATGAAACCAAAGGCTACTATCGGTATAACCATCCAGAATTCCATAAATATTCCCCCCTACTAACTTTCATTTGTTTTATTTCACTGACCTATCAGCTTTAGTTATTGAAATCATTCATTCCTTACAAGGAAAGGGCAAACTAAAACTTTCTCAAAAATTTGTACTAGACATGATTTCTCCTCAAGGTTGCTCAAAATGGACTGGATTAGGTGTTTTTCTAGATGATTCTAATGAAGAATTACAGATTTATTCACTCGGATGGGGCGTCGGATTTCAATGTATGATGGTTTGTTATCCATACTGCGGGAATGGTGCTGTTATTATGACCAATTCCGATTTAGGTGTTCATCAAATGGAAGGGATCATTGGTGAGGTTGTAAAAACGTTATCCTTATAATGAAAATAAAGAAGCTGTTCCTTCCAGCTTCTTTATCTATATAACATTTTTCGCAACAATTTTTATATGTTCTGGTGCGATAATTTCCGTTATACTTTCTTGGAAATCTTCCCGCAACATTTCTTCCAAATGTTCTAACTGCACTTCAACATGTGTGCATTCTAAATTATGTATATTTAACAGTGCATAATGATCTTTTTTCTTAATTACTAAATATTGATTTTCCTCTGTCACAAGTACAGAACCTAATCGGACTCCTAATAAGCGTTGATCATCAAACTTCATAATTACTTCTCCTTCCCTCATATAAACAAAACTACAATGAAAATAATTACATTTATGAAAAAAACGCTTATTTAGACTATATCATAATTTACTAAAATATAAATATCATTTTCTCTTTTAATAAAAATCCCTATTTTTTCATATATTTCGATACAAAAAACTTTCTCAACATTAAATTAGAATTTTCAGTTTTTAATTCTATAAAAATCTATTATAATAAAGTTAATAAATGTTTGACCTCTCCTAATTCATGTACATATGGATGATCAGTAGTTATCGCTACTGATCTATTTTTTTGATTTCAGAAAGTACATACGCTGCATTCTTTCCTACATGCGGAACCCCTTTGAGATTGCCATGGTAAACCGATATAATACAATCCTTTTACTAGACTGATTCCCTTTATATGATTAGGAAATCCTTTCTCATTCACTGCCTGTTCAATTTCAATCCAATTATAATTTTGTACAAAACCAGTTTACCATAAAGTAAACGCTCCTTCATTCTACCTTCCCAGTCTTTAGCGCCTGTGCCCAATCATATCTTTCTTGTTGAACAGCCAATCCAGCAGCTTCTTCCCAATTATAAGGAACTGAAATTTGTTCAATTTTCCATTCTCCCAAAACCTTTTCTATCACTACATATTTTGCATGCGGAGTTCCTGATTCCATTTTATGCATAACAGGTAACTCATCTTTGTATGCTGGAAGTCCTACACTTCCTGGATTTATAATAATCTGTCCGTTCGCTAAATAAACAACTCTAGGAATATGTGTATGACCACATACTATTATTTTTTGTTCTATATTTTGGAGTTGATCCATTATATTCTTTTCATTCCTTAATATTGCACCATTCTCATTCATCTCTTCTAACAAATACACTTCATCTGAAGTTGGCGTACCGTGACAACATAACATATCGTCTACAATAAATTGTGAAGGATGTTGTTTTAACCAATCTATATGATCTTTTGTTAATTGATTTTGGACAAAAGTTAGTGTAGCAGACTGCTCTTGTATTGTCTCCCAAAGCATGCGATCACAATTACCTTTAATATGTATCATCTCGCTACTCATTAATATATCGATTGTCTCTAAAGGATCTAACGGCCCATACACACTATCTCCTAAATTTATTATCATTTCGACCTTGCGACGTGTAATATCTTTTAATACCGATTTTAAAGCGTGACTATTTCCGTGGATATCTGAAATTATAGCTATTTTCATCTTAATCCCTACTTTAATATATTATTTATAAACATCCGCAGCCAATTCCCGCAAAACTTCTACATTCACTACTTCAAAACAACCATTGTTTTTGTTAATTATATTTTTATCACAAAAGAGATTCAAAGTACGTAATAAATGCCGATAACTCGTTCCTAACAATTCCGCTATTTCCGTTAAATTCCCACTAAACACAATTCTATTTTCATGCTGAACTGCTCGTTCTCCTGCTGCTAACATGTAACTCGCAAGTCTATTTTCAAGCGGATACAATAAATTAATTGTACTGTTTTTGGAAAGTCGGTTTAATTTATGTGCCAATGATCCGCAAATACATCTTAAAAATTTCGCATCATGAAATAGCTTATTTCTCACCTTTCCTAAAGGTAAACCCACACAATACGAATCTGCCATCACTTGTACGTTTGAAGTGATTCTTTGAGAATGAATTAACTCCACATCTCCAAGTAACTGCAAACTATCGTAAAAACATAATAATACCGATTTCCCGTTACTTAATGTGTTAAACGCTTTCGCTTTTCCTTCAACAAAGAAATATAAATAATCTATCTCTTCATTTTCTCTACAAATAAACTCATTCTTTTTAAAAAATATAAGTTCCATATATGGCTTCATATCATGACTAAAAAATGAATCAATATTATTTTGCTTTATATACTCTGCTAATTTAATAGAATTACATACTTTCTTCATAGTTCCCCACCTTTACAACTCATCCCCATTGTAATCAAAATTTTCTTCTTCCACTATGACATATGTCATAGCAATACACAATTTCAGCATGATACAGTCATTACAAATATGAAATATAAAGGGGATATTACATTGTATAACTTTCTTTCTGTCTTTATTGGTGTGCTCATCGCCGTCATGCTTCCATTAAATGGAATTTTATCCGAGTTAATTGGGAAGTATACAGCAAGCGTTGTCATTCACCTTGTCGGTTTAATTGCAGTTATTTTCGTTTTAATCTTAAACAAACATAAAATTCATTTCGATAAAGGTATTCCGCTTTTTTTATATAGCGCTGGAGCGATTGGAGTATTCACTGTTCTTTTTAATAATATAAGTTTCTCCGTCCTTGGTGCCTCTATTACGATCGCATTAAGTTTACTTGGCCAATCCATTGCTTCCATCATTATCGATCATTTCGGCTTATTAGGAATGAAAGTTGCAAAGTTTGAAAAGAAGAAACTAGTTGGATTAGCATTCATCTCTTCTGGGATTATTATCATGACAATTTATTAATGGGGGCAAAAATATGTTATATATTACTATCGCTATTTTAGCTGGTGTTTCTATCGTCGTTGCTAGAATTATTAACGCGAATTTAGCAAAGGAAATTGGAAACTGGGAAGGCACGTTTTTCAATTATATTACTGGATTATTTTTCTCTATGTTATTTTTAATTTTCAGTTCAGATTCATTGTATATCCCTATTCATACGTTGCAATCTATTCCTATCGCCGTGTACTTAGGCGGATTAGTAGGCGTTATCGTTATTTCATTATCCAACTATATTACTCCTAAAATATCAGCCTTTTATTTAACATTACTCATCTTTATCGGACAATTATTTGCGGGGACTATTATTGATTTCTTCCTGACAAATGAACTCTCGATCGGGAAAGTTATCGGTGGCATTTTCGTATTAATTGGGCTCACTTACAATTTACTCATAGATCGCCCGATAAAAACTGTGAAGCATAACCAAGTTCAACTATAATACTTTACGCTTACCTATCATATATTAATAGAAAAGCTCTTCACACGAAGTAATAGAGAGGAGAAAATCCTATTAAAAAAATTATTTTATTGCTAGGTAGCGTATTGATTATTTGTGGAATTGTATGGTTTATAAACTCGGGAAAATCTATTCAAGATCTCTATACTGCAAACAAACCGAAAAAGAAAGCTACTATTATTTCAAGCTCGCGAGATCCAAATAAGCCTCCTGTTTTTTTAGGTAAACAGGAAATAAAAGATATACATGTAGAATCAATTAAAACAAAAAAGGATATCTTTCTCACAAAAACAGATGAATTAAAAACGTTTATTAACAGTATGAATACCGCAAAAAAAGGCAAATTAACATTGGATGAAGAAGGATCAGATTTAATAGATTGTGATATGTGGATTACTTTCGAGGATGGAACTTATAAAAAATATTTCATATGGGTAGTTGATCATCACAGCAGCGAAGTGATGATTGCGCAGCAAGATACTCCTGATGATGTAAACCTTACGTACTATCAGTTAAACGAAGATAGTTCACAAAAAGTTTATAATTTATTTAAAAAAATTATTTAAACGAAAAAGTCATGAGCACGCGAACTCATGACTTTTTGCACTATATATATTCCGGGAACACTCTACAACCCTTTTCCTGCTCTATATCATGACCAAAGAAAATAATTGGTTTCTCTTTTTTCACAACTTCTTTTAAACGTTTAATTGAAGATAAAGCTAATTCTGGATCAAATCCTGCGAACGGCACTTCATCTTCAAAATTCTCTTTCGTGTATGATGCATCAATCGTTAATAAAACTGAACCGGATTGCTCCGTCTCAATGAATAGCGACTGATGGCCTGGAGAATGACCTGGCGTATACAATAATTGAACACCTGGTACCACTTCATAATCCCCTTCAATAATTTTGTAGTTCAAATGCGGTAATATACATTCTTTCATATATTCTTCTCTATGAAGTGCTGCCTCATATTCCGTTCGCTGCACAATAATCGGTGTATTTGTAAAAGCACCGTTTCCTCCTGCATGATCAAAATGTAAGTGAGAACTAATAATATATAAAAGGTCGTCCGGCTCATACCCTACACGCTTTAATATATTCACGATTCTATCTTCTTCAGTCATTTTCGGTAAGATCTGTCCTTCAACAAATGTACCGTTAAAAAGCCCTTCATTATTAACTGCACTTTCTGGCATACCTGTGTCTACTAAAATAGGACCTTCTTCCGTCTCCAAAAGATAACACCACACCGGCAAGTTTAATAGTTTCCCCGGTGTTAACGCACTGTTAACAGACGAATGATCCAACATACAACGACCTGCTGGGATGAAACAAAGTTTCTTTACTGTCATTATGTATCCACCTTTACATTTAGTTTTGGATAAAGTAATACATTAAAAAATTCTTCTTTTTAGAAATAAACTCCTTCTAGACTATCAGTGCAGCTTGCATAAAAAAGAGGATATTTTTTTACATAGCAGTATTTCACCAACTATAATATAGAAGTAAAGAATTCTTACTTTAAATGAAACATTAACACCGATTAACGCTGAAAACTTAAAGAAAGCACATGCACTACTTGAAAGCGGGCACACCATTGGGAAAATCGTATTAGAAAAATTTTAATCATGATAGTGACAGATAGTATGTGAAATTATATTAACAATTTTTCGAATATATCTATCATAACGTACAATATATCAACGATTTTTCAAATATATCTATCACAAATCAAATTATATCAACGATTCGACAAGTTATATCAATTTATCAACAAATAACAACAATAAGAAAAGGCTGTTCCAGATGAACAGCCTCTTCTTTATTTACTTGAAATTTCTTTATTATTTTGAACGTCTAACGGAGCCCGCTTTCCTATTCCGAAAGCATAGAAACTAATTGTAACGATAGCTAAGAAAATGATACCTACAACTAGTGAAATGCGCGTATCATCGTTAAACCACATTCCGATTAATACCATAATTAAAAAGGCAATTGTTAAATAGTTTGTAACAGGAGCAAATGGCATTTTGAACGGATGATCTTTCATCTCTGCTCCCTTTTCTTTCCTAAAACGGATTTGACTAATTAAAATGACGAACCATGGTACCATACCAGGAAGTACACTCGCACTATATACATATACGAATAAGTTTTTCGGTGCGATGTAACTTAAAACAACACCAACCGCCAGACCGATAATTACGCCAACTGTACCAAATAAAGGTACACCATTTCCAGAAAGTTTCGTGAAATATTTCGGTGCTTGTCCATTTACACCTAACGTATAAAGCATACGACCAGCACTATAAATACCACTATTACAACCAGACATTGCTGCTGTAATAACAACGAAGTTAATAAGGCCAGCTGCTGCCGTAATACCAACCTTCGCAAAAGTTGCTACGAACGGGCTACCAATTGTACTTAATTGATCCCACGGATACACAGTTACAATAACGAAAATAGCACCGATGTAGAAAATTAAAATACGCCAAATTGTACTTTGAATCGCTCTTGTAAGTGTCTTCTTCGGATCCTTCGCTTCACCAGCAGTAATACCGATTAATTCCACACCTTGATACGCTCCAACTACAAGTGATAATGCAAAGAAGAATCCTGAAAAACCACCTGTAAAGAAACCGCCATTTGACCAAAGATTAGATATGCCAATCGCTTCTCCACCGTTACCAATTCCGAAGAAAATAAGGCCAAATCCTGCAATAATCATTAATAGAATCGTAACGATTTTAATCATCGCAAACCAAAATTCAAATTCACCAAATGACTTAACAGAAATTAAGTTAGCTGCACCAAGAATAACCATTGCAATTATACCTGGTATCCAAGCTGGTAAATCCGGGAACCAATATTGCATATACGCTCCAACCGCGATAATTTCTGACATCCCAACGATAACCCACTGGAACCAGTTACTCCACGCTGTCATATAACCAGCTAGTGGATGAATATACTTATGACCGAATGTCGCAAATGAGCCTGTACTTGGCTCCATATACAACATTTCTCCCATGGCACGCATGATGAAGAAGATGAAAATACCTGCAATTGCATAAGCAAGCATTACTGACGGACCTGTCCATTTAATTGTGCTGGCTGACCCCATAAACAAACCAACACCAATCGTTCCGCCTAAAGCAATCATTTGAATATGACGTGCTTCTAAACCTCTTTTCAATTCTTTGTTTGCCACTTCACTTCCCCCTCTTAGATGATTCATAGCCGCATTTTAACACAAGATGCTTTCCCCTAATTCCTTTTTTGGCCCTGAAAATGATGAAGCAAACGTCATTTTACACTAGCTTTAAAGCTATCCTAAAATCGTTTTGTGCTCCTAATAAAATTCTCAAAACCTTTCATCTTCCAATATTCTATAAATCTTAAAATTACTTACCTTATATTAATTCATTAATCTGAAAAATTCAATTATTTTTTCAATAAATTATTATACATAAGTCTGATTAATTTTTAACTAAATTAACAATAAAATACATCTATTCAATATGATTCCGGCATGTATATTATTACAATATAAATAACCGAGGAGATGCTATCTTCCTCGGTTTCATATCTCAAATACTTCAACCTTTATAGTTGATAACGTAATTTCCCACACATTCGATTCATATACCAATAAGAAATTTAATATATTAATAAACTACTAACTTCTTTACCCCAGCCAAATTTTGAGGCAGAAACCTTTCTGCCTCAAAACAACGGGATAAAATATAAAAGAGTCTCATTAAAAAATGAGACTCTTTTATGATTTCATATTTAAATCGATTTCGAAGTTTGCTTACAAAAGATAAACACCCTAGTAAACACTGCCATTAGAACTACTATAACCAGAAAATAAAGTGGCATCACCATTAACGAGCCTGTATGCAGCTGACTCATTCCCCAAATTGTCATCGTTACAATTACATAGTACCCTAAACTAAACAATGCACCAGCTGTACCAATGACATCTTGAAAATCTACTAACGCTAAACTTAAACAATTAGGTAACGCTACTCCAATCCCTAATAACAATATAAACATTGCTATTAAAAATACAACCATATATATTACATTCGGATTTGATCCAACAAACGTAATAACAGATAAAAGGATAGCTCCTCCTGTCATTACGAGACAACCGATATATATAATTTTCTCTGGTTTATAAGTAGCAAGTAAACGTTTTGAAATTTTCGCTCCAACAATAGAAGCAGACGCAACAATAATTCCTAGAAATCCATACATACTAGGCGATAATTGAAAATATTCAATAAAGATAAACGGCGCTTCTGCGTAATAGCTAAATAAAACACCATTTGCTCCTCCAATTAACAGCCCATATGTTACCACTTTCGGATTTGTAATTAACCTCTTCAAGACTGAAAATACATTTATTTTATTCGTTACTGAGCCCGTTTTTGTTTCAGGAAGAGAAACAAACGTATACAGAAAAATACCGATACTCATAACTACTAAACTTAAAAATACTATTTTAAATCCAAAAATTTGATCAAGAAAGCCACCAATTAACGGTCCTATCGCTGGTGTAAAAGCAATGACTGCCGAGATTTGAGCAAACATAACATGCCTCTTATGCCCTTCTACACTTTCACGAAGAATCGTTTGCGTCACAACTGATCCTGCACTTGCTCCAAACGCTTGAATAAAACGACTTACCAATAAAACTTCAATGGAATTTGCAATAAAGCACAAGAAACTCCCAGCGCCATATACGACAATTCCAAATAACATTGCTGGGCGACGGCCAATTATATCTGATAGCCATCCAATAAAAAATACACCTAAAGCAAATCCAGCAAAATACACACTAAGCGTTAACTGCACCTCATTATTACTTACATGTAACGCCTTTGAAATGTCGGGTAACGACGGTGTGTAAATCGTTTCACTAATTTGCGGAAATGCGACAAGAATAATCATTAACAAAAGTGATGGTACTGAGACTTTTTTCATTTTTCATACCCTCCTATAACTTTGAAAATCTCAGAAATAAAAAGACTTTCCTTAGCTACGGAACAGGAGGGGCCATTATAGAAATCCGGTCATAAAACAACAAAGAAAACACCTCAATTACGTATGTTAATACTTATAGGAGGGTAATATTAACATCGATTTTTAAATATACTTTTTCAATTATATTACATATTAATTTTATTTTTCTAGTATTATCATTTCGAATGCTCTTTTTATATTAGTGAACAAATAATACACGCCATAAAAAATAACAACTTGATATGAACTCCTTATTATGGAATAATTAGAAATAGTTTGAATTAATGAACCTGATTATAAAATGATAGACTCATATATTCCTAATGTCATAAAGTTGAACAAGTAGGAGGACTTTCGTAATGATTGAAATTTTAAGGACAGTATTAAACTTCCTAATTTCTCTATTCTCAGGAGAATTACCCTTTGTGTATTATGTATGGATTATTACCCTATTCCTAATTCAAATAATCCAATCTACTCTAAACTATAAGCTTTTTAACAAGAAAAACAATTTCAGCACTTATATATCGGAAGGATTACTTGCTTTTATTATTTTATTGTTTGGAGGAATATTAGTATCTCAGTTACTTGCTTACATAATAGACGATTCTACTATTAGTATGACGAATTTAACACATTATTTTGTTTCTCTTATCATATTAACTATATTTGTTGTAATAACCTGTGTTAAAGACTTTATAGAGACATCTATAAAGAATAAAAATATATCTCTTTTGAGCTTTTTAGTAATTTCCTTCATAACAAGTATACTTTCATTCAAGTTTTTATCACCTTTAATTGAAGGTTCTTTTTCTCTTTCTAAATCTTTTATAACTACTTTAATCATTCTAGTAACTATATCAATCCCTCTATTAATTTCCTTAGAGGATAAGTATGCAGACGAAAAGGAAACGGAAAATTTATAGTTTCTCATTTACATAAAAGAAAGAGGGAGCTCCCCTCTTTCTTTTAAATCATCCCTTTTAATATCAATCCTAAAACTGACATTATTATCGCACTAATAATAATTCGCAAAATCCAAGTAGTGTTTGTACTTATTTTTTCTAATTGCTTATTGATTGTTGCTATATCTTTCTCATTAATAGTAGTACGCGTTTCTAAAGCACGAATGTCTCTCATCATTTCTTTTTGCTCCGCCTTGAGACTGTCAATTTTAGCGTAAACATCTTCCATATATTCACACCCTCTGTTCATCTTAATAGAAAAATCTATATATATTATGAGACAACCCTCTTACCTGTGAATACATTGCGTATATCCGCGTACCAAATTTTTTGTACAATCTAATTGAATTACTCACATGTTTCCATTCTTCTATTTATAAATTAGCGTTGAGATACATTAAAATTAGAAAAGGAATCCCTTGTTTATTTAACAACAAACAAAGTGCAATCCAACATTCGGGAGCACATACGATAATTTCTATTGTTTTCATATTTACAACTCCATATAATCAGTATGATTTTCTGAAGAAGCCAATTTTTGAACTGCTTAAAGTATACTAATATGAATACGAAATAGCTGTATTGATAAACTCTCTAGAACAATAAATATACTGGCTGAAACGGATCTATATCCAATATTTTTTCCAGTAACATGAATGGTTATTTCTGATAAATGCGTTTGTACATCATTGTTTTCAAAAATTTCATCCTCAACCTTTACAATATCTGCTTCACAATCTACTTCTTTAAAAGTTTTCAATAATTTTGTTTCCAATAAACTACAATCAAAGCTCTCATCTTTTATTACGGCAAATTTAACCTTCATATCGATTTCCCCATTTTTAACAAACTAAAATCACTAAATCAATATAAATATATATTATTCTATTAAATAATTCAAAATATACGCTTCTTATATACATTATTAAAAATAGGTTCTAAAGAATTAAATGAAAAAAGAAATTACATATACAAATCCCCTCTTTCAACCAATCAATATAGAATTCCCTTATGCCCAATGATTAAAATCTTTTCATATTAAAGCCGTAGATTCTAAGGACTTTTTGTTTTTATATTGATAAGTCATTTCTTGAATTTTGTATCATCGGAATTAATAATATAGTAAAACAAATTAAATATTAGGCGTTCAACTAATCTTTCATATAATTCGTCTCTTAATCATTTTGCTCATTGCACTTTTTTATTTTCCTCACTATTTCAACTGAACTTTCTGTAATAATACATATTTCAAATACATTATTTCCTTTCACTCATACTTTTATCATTGAGTTTTTATTCACAAATTCGTAACACATACATATGAGTTATCATGCTAAAATTAGTTTATTCACAAGAAGAAGTTATTCTTAATAAATCAATCATTTTTAATACCCTGTTTAAAGCCTTGCCCCCCTGCAAGGCTTTTTCCTATTTAACTAGAGTAGTAGTTTTCGTTATGCTTCTCTCCCCCCTTGTTCCTTACCCTACAAATAATACTGCATGTTTATTTTAATTTTTCAGCATCCGTACTCGCTCTGTTCGAGAGCTCTTTACCAAATATTCAATCTAATGATAAAATTGACCAAATTAATATTTTCGTCCATAACTGTATCAAAAAGTACACTAAAGAAAAAATAGCACTCTCACAATTAAGTAAACGCGAGCTTTTTCTTCTATCTACTTACTATTTAAGGTTAATAGTGATATAACCAGATTTAAAAATTCGACTTAAATTCATTGATGAATGGAGAGGTTTATATGAAATTGAAAGACAAAGTAGCAATCATAACTGGTGGTGCAAGTGGAATTGGCGAATCTACTGTTCGTCTTTTTATCGAAGAAGGTGCAAAAGTAGTTATTGCTGACTTTTCTGAACGTGGAAAAGAACTATCAGATGAATTGAATGCACATGGATATAATACGTTATTTATTAAAACTGATGTAACAAAAGAGGCAGATATTAAACAGCTAATTCATGAGACAGTAAGTACATACGGTAAATTAGATATTATGTATGCCAATGCCGGCGTTGCTGATGATGCACCAGCAAACGAATTATCCTATGAAAAGTGGAAAAGAACTATTGATATTAATTTGTCTGGGGTATTCCTTTCTGATAAATATTCGATTGAACAATTCCTTAAACAAGGTACAGGTGGTGTCATCGTTAACGCTGGTTCAATTCATAGTTTTGTTTCATTACCTACCCCAACAGCATACTCCTCTGCAAAAGGTGGTGTGAAACTATTAACTCAAAATTTATGTACTGCCTACGCTAAATATGGAATACGTATTAATGCGGTGTGCCCCGGTTATATTGACACCCCTTTACTTGGTAGTGTTAATCCTGAACAGAAAGAATATTTAGCTTCACTTCATCCACAAGGCAGACTTGGAACACCAGAAGAAGTCGCTAAAGCTGTCTTATTTTTAGCAAGTGATGATGCTAGTTTTGTTAACGGTACAACACTTCTTGTTGATGGAGGCTATACTGCACGTTAATTTAAAAATTTTGAAGCACCCTAAGAAATATATAGTCTTCAACAAGAAAAAGCGCCATCACAAGTGACGGCGCTTTTTCTATGTAAGAGCAACTAGAAGGTATCCTTCTAGCCTACTCCCATTTATAAGTCCAAAACTGTTCAAGTTGCAGCCATTTTAATGTTGCTGCATCTTTGTTTTTTATTTTTGCATGCGTGTCTTCAAGCATTGCTTCTGTTTGTGAACGGTGCGCACCTAATGCAGTTAATTTATGATCAAATACTTCACTAATGTTATTTACAACATCCGGTTCTCCTAATACTGCTTCACGATTTTTCGTAATCGCAACAGCATGGATAACTGGGCGCTCTTCTTTTGGCATACGTGATACAGCGCGAACGACAGCGCGGCCAAATGCATTATGATCTGGATGTACACCGTGCTCTGGATAAAATGTAATAATTCGAGATGGATTTACTTCTTGAATAATTGCTTCAATTTTGTCAGCAACGAAATCAACATCTTCAAATTCTAACGTTTTATCATGGAAGCCAAGCATTCTTAAATCTTTAATACCCATCGCTTCACAAGCATCTTTCAATTCTTTCTTACGGATATGTGGAATCGTTTCACGGTTAGCGAATACGTTCTTACCCATGTTACGTCCCATTTGTCCTAGAGTACCACATGCATACGTTACAGGTACTCCTTGATCTGTTAATAAGCGAATTGTTCCTCCCGCAGCATATGCTTCATCATCTGGATGCGGAAATACAACAAGTACATGTCTCTCCATAAGTTTCCCTCCTTCTTACTTAAATGGTGTTAAGCTTAACTCAAGTGCAACTGCTAGACGACCTAAATTATCATGTCCAGCTAATAATAAACGCTCTTGATCGTCTACTTCCCAGTGCGTAATACCTTCAGCATATACCCAACCGTGATCCATTTTCAAACCAACTCGGTATGGATTTGTTCCAGTTATCTTCCCGCGTTCAAAACGGATAATCGCATTTCGAATGAAAGCACCAACTGTCATCATCTTTTCATTTATGTGTGATGCATACGCTCCGTTTGTCGTTTCTAAATGAATATATACATCTTTATTTACAAAACGTTCAATTTCATTTTGAATAAGAGAACTATCTTTTACTATTTCCATCGGAATTCACCTCTTTAAACCATTTTACGCAAAAATAATGTAAATTGCTATCTCTATATTAGAGGACAACGCTCACTTTTCCTAATAATTTGCACTGTGTTTTTTATATGATATGTAAAAAATACATTTTTTCCTTCACTTTGTTAAATAGTTTTCTTTCTTTTTTGAATTTGCTACAATATATTTTATCCCGTATTATTGCAGCGAGATACATTTCGACAATTGAATACATAATTTAAAGAAGGTGACATGATTGGAACAGTCAGCACATGAAGTAGCAAATTGGCAATATTATTTTGCAATTGCCGTATTTTTAATCACGTACGGATTTATTATTTCTGAGAAATTGAATCGTGCTGTAATCGCACTATTCGGTGCTGCTATTATGATTATTTTTGGAGTTGTAGATTTACATACTGCTTTCACATCACATATTCAATGGGAAACGATTACCCTTTTAATTGGGATGATGATTCTCGTACATATTACGAGTCAATCAGGCGTCTTTGAATTTGTGGCCATTAAAGCGGCAAAAGCAGCTGGTGGAAAACCAATTCGCATTTTATTATTACTATCCCTATTAACTGCTGTCGGATCAGCATTTTTGGACAATGTAACGACTGTTTTATTAATCGTTCCTGTTACATTATCCATTACACGTATTTTAAAAGTAAATCCTGTGCCTTATTTGATTTCAGAAGTGCTGTTTTCAAATATAGGCGGAACAGCAACATTAATCGGTGATCCACCTAATATTATGATTGGATCAGCAAACAAGCATTTAGACTTTAACGCCTTTTTACTTAACTTAGCTCCAATCGTAATTATTATTTCTATCGTGACACTTGGCATTATTTACTTCATGTATCGTAACAAACTAAAAACAACACCTGAACAAATCGAAAAACTAATGGCATTAAACGAAAAAGATTACATTAAAGATCAAAGCCTCCTTTTAAAATCTATTTCGATTTTAGGACTAACTATTTTAGGCTTCGTACTTCATTCGATTATTCATGTAGACGCTGCTGTTATCGCGATGACAGGCGCTACACTTCTTATGTTAATCGGCGTGAAAGAACATGATATTGAAGATGTATTTGCCCATGTTGAATGGGTAACCATTTTCTTCTTCGCCGGATTATTTGTTCTCGTTGGCGGGTTAATTGATATCGGACTTATCTCTTCACTTGCAAGAGAAGTAATCGACGTAACAAACGGTGACATCGGATTCGCAGCTATACTTATTTTATGGGTATCTGGCATCGCATCTGCGACAATCGACAACATCCCATTTGTCGCAACGATGATTCCTCTTATTCAAGACTTAGCTACAGGACTCCGACTATCTGTAGATTCTCCGCAAATCGAAGTACTATGGTGGGCGTTATCTCTTGGAGCTTGCTTAGGAGGAAATGGAACACTAATCGGTGCATCTGCAAACGTAGTCGTTGCTGGTATTGCAAAACGTGAAGGACATGGCTTCTCTTATATGGACTTCTTAAAAATTGGTTTACCATTAACTATTGTTGCACTCTTGTTATCACATGCTTATATATATTTACGTTATTTAATGTAAAAGTTGTATTGCATGAAATTATATCGTCAAATACAAAAGGTTTGCAGCATCCGTGCTGCAAACCTTTTTTCATCACCAAAATATACCGATAATTGCTAAACCACCTAAAATCATACCACCAATTTGTCCGACAATTGTTGGTGATAATTGAACACCTTTTCTCACTTCAACAACTGGTCTTTCGTGCCTTAGTTGCTGCACTTCACTTTGAAGTTGGTGCACACTTCCGTGTAACTCTTTAATAAGTTCTTTTAATTCGGCGACCTCTTCATTTACTGGTTTTGCCTTTTCTAAATTCATTTTACATGACTCCTTATAAATTCAATCAACACACTGTAAATTTTCGCCAATTACCATTATATCTCCTGCATACTACATATATAATTTCGAATGTACTTTCTAACCTTGCAGCTCTATCCATTCATCCCGCAATATCCCCATAATCATACGGTCAAAACACTTCCCATCTCTTTGAACCGCTTCTCTCATACAGCCTTCCATTTGAAAACCCATCTTTTTATACAATGCAATGGCAGGTTTATTATACGAAATAACATCGAGACCGATGCGGTGTAAATTCAATTCATAGAAAGCATACTTTAGAATAAGATGTATTGCTTCTTTCCCATATCCTTTTCCTCTATCATTCGCATCTCCTATACCAATGGCTAATAAACCTGTTTTGTTATTCCACTCTATACCATGAATCGCCACAAAACCAATTAAGCGATCTTCTTGAACTGTCCTTACCATGAAAGAAACACTATTCGATCTCCGTCCTTTTAATAACTCATCACTTGCTATTTCATTTAAAGATTGCGGGAATGCTACATCTGTATCAACATTTCTTAAATACTCACTATCTTCTTGCCACATAGCCATTACTTCAGCATCTGTTTCTCTCATAGCTGATAATTTAATCGTTTTATTTCGAAAAAGATTCATTGTCATTTCAAACTCCCCCTTTTAAATAACAGGGATACTTATTTTAGACTATTTATCCCCTTATTCCATAAACTGTTTCATAAACGGGATACTTACAATAAGTGCTGACATTGGCACATCTCCTCCATATTGAATTAACTTCATTGTATAATTTTTTATTTATTCTAACAATAATAGAAAGGCCCTCCAAATTTAGAGGGCCTTTCCTAATAGCAAAACTATATTATTTCGTAAACATTTTCTCCGCTTCATCCATTGCCATTTTGTTTCCTAAAGCAGAATAGTCCAGCCATGGTTGATCATTGATAATGTATACGTGCTTGCCTTTAACTGCTTTTAAGTCTTTCCAAATTGGCGTTTCTTGAAGTTGTTTAAATGCTGCTTTTGCTTTATCATCTCTATTTACAACAATGAAAATCGCATCTGCATCAAAGTCAGGTAATACTTCTTGTGAAATGACTTCGAAAGGGCGGTTTCCATCAATTTTTTCTACACCATTTGCAGGCTGTAACCCTAAGTCTTGGAATAAAATTGGTCCCATCGGTCTTTTCGTACTAAATACACGCAATTCTTTTGCAGTAACGCGAATTGCCATTACTTTTTCGTTATTACCTAGCTCTTTATCTATTAAACCTTTTACTCGTTTTGATTGCTCTTCGTAATCTTGAATATATTTATCTGCTTCTTTCTCACGGTTTACAAGTTTACCAACTTGTTTTAAATGATCTCTCCACGTACCTTCATCTAAATTGAAAGAATGTGTTTTTGCAATTTTTTCGTATTTCGCTACATCTTTACCAGCATATTTTTCATCAACATAAATGTCAGTTGGCTTTAATTGAAGTAACGCTTCCATATTCGGATCTGTTACAACACCAAGCTTCTTCGTATCTTTCAACTTCTCTTTAGCGTGCGGTAAGAAATCTTTTAAATCTCCACCAATAACAGAACCTACTGGTGTAATTCCTAATGCAAGTAAATCATTCGTTAAATGAATAGACATTGAAGCAATTTTTGGGTCATTACTTTTTTCCGTTTTTTTCGTTGCCTCTTCATTAGCTTTCGTTTGACCACATGCTGCTAATACTAAAATACACATCATGCTAAATAAAATAGTAAGTTTCTTTTTCATATGTTCTCCTCTTTGAAGTATTTATTTTGTTTTTGTAAGTAAATAAAGAAAATACGGTGCTCCTAAAGCTGCCACTACTACACCAGCTGGAATAGAGTTTGGCTCAAATATAGAACGACCTATCGTATCTGCTAGCACTAAAATAATCATTCCGATAATGCCAGCTAAAGGAAGAAAGTGTTGATATGTAGTACCTACTAACTTCCTTGCGATATGCGGAGCAACTAAACCGATAAAACCAATTCCTCCTGCCATCGATACACTCCCGCAAGATAATCCAACCGCTGTAGCTAAAAGTAATAACCGTTCTTTTTGAACAGGAACACCAAGTCCTGCTGCTACACTATCACCTAGTGACAATGCATTTAACGTTTTAGATTTTAACCATGCATACGGGGTAAGTATGCAAATCCAAGGTAATAACGCTAGGACATGAATCCAATCCCTTCCCCACACGTTGCCAACTAGCCATCTAGAAGCGAATGTATACGTCTCATCATTTAACTTGAGAGAGAAAAATAACGAAATTGCACTAAAGCCAGCTGAAACAGCAATACCAACGAGAATAAGTCTAATGGGAAGTAAACCTTTCGACCGATCACTCGCAAGTAAAATAATAAGAAATGCAGCTAATACCCCTCCGCCAAATGTAAATAACGGTATTAAAATCGATGCATTCTCATTAATAGAATGAAAGAAAGTAACAAATACGATAAGACCGAAAGATGCACCTGAATGCAACCCTAAAATACCAGGATCTGCAAGTGCATTACGGGATAACCCTTGCAAAATCACACCGGAAATACCAAGACCAATACCGGCTAACATCGTGATTATTATTCTTGGCATACGATAATCATATAGCACGGTTGCACTCTCAAAATTACCATAACCCAAAAGTGTTTCAATTACTCTAAGTGGCGCTATACTCAGTGTCCCTGTATTTAAACTAATTAAAATTACAGCGATACTTATACATCCGAAGATTGTAGTTACAGTAATAGCTCTCTTTTTATCCTTGTTAAAAAGATCCTTCACTTATAACTCCCTCCCAACTTTACGTGCTATATAGAGGAAGAACGGAACTCCAACAAGAGCTACCATAATCCCTATCGCAAGTTCCTTAGGAGGGTTTACTGTTCTTGCCCCTAAATCAGCTACAACTAATAACATAGCTCCTAATAATGCTGACATAGGAATAATGAGTCTATAATTAACACCAACTAATTTTCTAGCAATGTGCGGGATAACTAGTCCTACAAATCCAATAGAACCAACAGCTGAAACAGAAACACCTGCCAGAATAACTACTATAATCATCCCTAGTATTCTCGTTCGGTTCGTTTTCACTCCTAAATTTGTAGCAACATCATCTCCCATTGATATGAGTGAAATAGATCTCCCTAGCATTGTCGCGAAAATAATCGTTATAAGAATAATAGGGACTAAAAATTTCAAGTGTTCCCACTTAACCCCTGCAACACCACCAGCATACCAAAACGCTAAATCTTGGCTTAAATCATAATAAATCGCAACACCTGAACTTAATGAATGTAAAAGTGCTGCCATAACCGCTCCAGCAATCGTTAACCTCATTGGTGTTAACCCGCCTGATGTTGCTGATCCAATAACAAAAATAAGCACTGTACTTAAGACAGCTCCAATAAAGGAAACAATCATTAAATAGGAATACGGCATATGTGGGAAAAAAGCAAAACTAAGTGCTACTACAAACATCGCACCTGCATTTATTCCGAGTACACCTGCATCAGCTAAAGGATTTCGTGTTATACCTTGCATAACAGCACCAACAACCGCAAAAGCTGCCCCTACAACTGCTGCACCAATTACTCTCGGGAGCCTTAATTCATAAATAATTTGGTGCTGCGTTAATTTCGGATTGTAATTCAAAATCGCTGCCCACACCGTTTGTAAATGAATATCTTTTGCACCAAATGAAATGGCTAAAAATATAGATCCAATTAAACATAAAATTGTTAAGCTCATGAAACATATGAACTTAATATGTATCCAGCGGTTATTACCAGCATGTACAGTAGACTTATGTAACATGTTTCATTTCATCCTTTATATTCAGTTGTTTTTTATAATTATTTTTTATTTATAATTATTATTGATAATAATTATCATTTTCATTTAGATATTATATCCCCACTTTTTTTAAATAGCAAACTATTTTTTTACTTTTCTACTATTCATTGTTTTCACACACACATTTGTACAATTTTCATTACAAGGCGTTACATATAAAATGCCACTCGTTCTCTCCTTTTTCCTTATCGGTTTCTTCATTTGGATTGCAGAGAATATCGCAACATTTTTCGGAGCATGGCAATATCCAAATCAACGGGAAACATGGAATCTCGTTCACTTAAGCAAAATTAGTTCATGGTTTTTACTCGTTGTTATTAGCATTATGATTGTCACGCAGCTCAAACATTTGAAGCAATCAAAAAGATAATGCTAATTATGTAAAAACAGTTAGCCCATCAATCATTAGAGAGTGATGGGCTTTTTTTTTAGTAATATTTTTTAAACCAACCTTATCAAAGGAGTTATAATTTACAAGAGTATAGGCAGTTGCACATTATGAACTACTACTAGCAGAAGATGTTGCTGCAGATGAAGCGGCAATCGTTGCCATCATAGCAGCCTGTTGTGCTTGTATGAGGACTTCTATCATTGTTTGTAAACCTGTGTTGGTAGTTTTACTTTCCTCACCTTTCTGACTTACGAACAGTTGAATAGCAATAAGAATATTTGTATCTGTATGCCAACGGAACAATTTATCCCCCTGCAATTTTTCAATAAATGCTCTAATAGAATGAATCTCTTTTTCTCCATCCTCGAGTAACGCTAGTAACCCGATAGCTGGGTAATGTATCTGTTTTACTTTTACCTTTTCTTGCTTTAACAAATTCCATATATTTGTGCATTTTGCGACTAACAGTTCTTCCCTGACATCCTTCTTTAGTGAAAGAATATGACTCAAAAATTGAAGATCATTCCCTTTATGCAAACCAGCTGTCGCTAGTTTCTGATAAAGGCGTTCCACTCGGTCCATAAGTGTGTCTACATTCTCTGATTGTCCTGCTAATAAAACCGCGAGCGGATAATCATTTGTACTTGTAAGAAAGAGGTGATCCTTTTTCATGCGTTTATATACTTGCATCGAGCGTTGAATGTGCGCGCCATGCTGTTCATTTTCTTCTGTTAAAAGTACAGCTGCTGCGAGATAAGTAAATATACTCCGGCTAAACCCACCAGTGACCAATTGTTCATATAAATCTAAAAACTCCCGAAAAGCTTTCTGGTAATCTGTAAAGTGAATATCTAATGTTGCGGCCACTACAAAACGATGATAAGACTTTAAGTATGAAAACATCCCTACCTGATTCTTAATATAACTACTAATTTCTAAAAAACGTCCGAGATCAAACAGTTTATCACTACCTGCATACATAGCAGCAATCATCATTCCTGTTCGAGAATCGCTCGTTTTCCATTTTAGTTCTCCCTTTAACTGTACATATGTATGTTTATATTGCTCCAACTTTTGCTCTAATGTAATCATAGTATTCACCCCTATTTCTAGTTCTTCTCTATCATTATACTTATATTCCATATTTAGGAATACTACAATTAATAATCACACCATAAAAATTATAAAATCCTCTTATCCTTCTTCATCAGCATCACGATGATAATCCCTAATCCTTCAAGAAGTTAAACAAAAAAGGTAGATAATAATTTATCTACCTTTTTTGTTTATATCATTTAACATTACACCTGTATTGCTTGTTATATGCAATTAAGACTAAAGAGCTTTAATAATACGTTCCATCGCCTTCATTTGTCCAATATGATCAGCTTCATGATAAAGCATCATACCGTAAAGCTCACCAACTGTTTCCAATCCTAGAAATGGCTCTGGCAGTTTATTTTCAAATGCTTCTGCTGGAATTTCTTTAATACGTTTTGCTTGTTCTTTTAATTGGACCGTTAACACTTCTAATGATGGTCCTTCTGTTGTCCATTTAGATGGTCTTGATCCATATCCAAACATACCTGGATATTCAGTTGGTAATTGTTTGAATTCTTTTCCAAACATGAAAACTTCTGCTGCCGTTAATACATGACCGATATGCCAACGAATTGTATTGTTAAAACCCTCTGGCTGCGTATCCACAGTTTTATCATCTAGCGTCTCCATAAATTTAAGTAATGCCCCGCGCGTTATTTCAAATTGTTTTAAACCAATTATTCTATTCATTTTATCGTTCTCCTTCTTCATGTACATTTTATTATGAACTAAGAATGTTCAATTCATTAAAGTTTCACTTTGTTTAATCTATCAGAAACAATGAAGAAATACATCTAATATGCTTAGTAAAAATAATAAAAAGGTTCACCTCTCGTACATATAGAATTACTTATTACACAAATAGTTTAGTAAATAAAAGAGGAGTGTTAATTTCATGTTACATGTTTTAAAACAGCAATATAATCTTATTAGCTCTACAAGAGAAACTCTATTTTCGTTTTTGGAAGAAATCCCAGTAGAAAAATTACATAGCACAGTTCCTAATTTCGGGAGCGGTAGCATTATAAAGACTCATATTCATGTAGCCGATTGCTACCGATACTGGCTTGGATCATTCGCATTTAAACAAAAGCGAGTAGACTTTTCATTTGCTAGCGATTACGAAATTGAGCATGCAGATGTGAAAAAAGTTCGCGCTAGATTTAAGTTAGTAGATGAGACTGTACAACGTTTTTTAGATGAATACAATGACCGTTGGCTCGAAAATATTGCAAATGAAGTAAAGTGGCAAAAAGAGCCTTGGAGTACAACTCCGCTATGGCTTTTAACTCATACGGAAACTCATGAGTTTCATCACAAAGGACAAATTGTATCAATGGCTAGGCACCTTGGATATACTCCTCCTGATACAGACCTTAGTTAATACATTCGTGTTCATTTCAAAGCGGAATGAGCAGCAAGAATAATAGTATGATCAAAAAACTCGTTGATACATTTTGTTGTGTATAAAACTTTTATTATTTGTTTTAGGTATACCATACCATTATAAAATTCATGTAACATCGAATTAAGGTTCATATTTTTTATGTAACTCATTGAAGAAAGTTTAAGTATTTATACATTCAATTACTAACTAAAGGAGAAAATTATAATGAGATTAGAGAGCGAAAGAATTTATTTAAGGCCTCTTTGCCAGCTAGATGCTCCTATTATATTAGAAAGTACAATGGATGATGAAATAAGATATATGACTGGAACTAAGTCCACTTTTTCATTGGAGCAAATTACGAAACATATAGATCATATAAATAATGATTCAAGTCGCTATGATTTCGCTATTTGTTTACAAAGTACTGAAGAGATGATTGGAGAGTTGTCGATTTTAGATATCGATGAGGAGAACAAAAGAGCAGGATTCAGAATATCAATGCTTTCAATAGCATTAACAGGACAAGGTTATGGAACTGAAGCTATTAAAATAGTTTTAAGATTTGTTTTTGAACAACTATCATTAAATCGTTTACAGTTAGAAGTATTTAGCCATAATTTACGCGGAATTAAAGCTTATGAAAAAGTTGGTTTTGCAAAAGAAGGAACCTTACGTCAATCTTTATTTTATAACGATACATACTCAGATGAAATTATTATGGCCATACTTAAAAGCGATTATATAGAGAGACCTTTGTAAATGAATGTACTTAATCTATTAAACAATTTTAAAGAACCTTACCACAATAAAATGCAGTAAGGCTCTTTCATTTTTATATCAAATAACAGCTCTTAAAACATGTATAATCGTATCAATACCAAATAGTCTCCGCATAATTATATGCATCACTATTCGGAATTGCATGTTTCCCCTGCGCTTGTGCTTTTCTTGGATCTAAATCATATACCATTGGCGTATAGCATGATGTTTGCCCTTTATTTACAACACCATTTCCTCCAGCACTTCCGCAAGTGTATGCCTTTCCATCTGTTTTTCTAACAATCCTTGCATCAGCTTCATTATTATAAACTGCCAGGCGAGTTACAGTAACTTTTGCCCACGCTGTTTTACACGTCGTGCTAAATTTTAATTCCACATAAGAATTTGAATCAATCCACTTCTTTTCTTTCGTTACTGCTGATTGATCACAACTATTGTAATACGGACTTTTCCCATCATACGAATGGTCTTCTGCAAATGCTTTATCATTATTGGTCGTACTAAACACACTAGTTACGACGAGCAATGCCAGACAAAGACATGCGCTTACCTTTTTAATAAGTTTCACAGGATTCCACTCCTTTATTAATAACGTCCAGTTTTCCCGTAACCATTATTAATCGTCACTGCTTCGGCATCAGCTGTATAACCAAAATCAGCAGTTAAATCAAACACCATTCCTGTATAAGTGCTCGTTTGCCCCGTTTTAATTGCTCCATTACCACTATTAGAATCTACTGATTTTTGGAATACACCATTTTTATATTTATTAATAACAGCGTAAGCATATACTCCTCCAGAAACAGAAGGTGCTGGTTGATCTAAAACAAGCTTAGACCATGCCGCATGACATGTATTACTGTAACGTAAATACACTGTTCCTACTTTTTTACTACCTTCATAAACTGCTGTAGACTTTGCATTAAATCCATCTGCATCACATGTTGTACTTCCCCCGTATACTTTCGTTGTTGCTGGATTTTTTCCGTCATAATAGCTACTCAGATCAGTAGCTGCAAATGTACTTTCTTGAAAACTAAATAATACCCCTACACTCGCTACACTTAACACACATACTTTCATTAACTTTTTAAACATTTTTAATTCCCCCTCAAAATGATTATGTATACTAAACACAACCTATACTGCTGTGTCAGCCCTCCTTCCATGCTTCCTAGAGGCATCTTACAAAAACGAATTAACGTTGTAAATTCCCTTATGATTATTGGAATATACGAAGAACTTTACTTATCCTTGTAAGAAAAAAAGTTGAGAAATACACATTTTATAGCATCCTTTATTTAAAACATAAAAGAACCGATACTTGTTATATTCAAGCATCGGTTCTTTATACAAAATTGCCATTTTTTCTTTTATATAAAATAAATATTTCTCCACTTAATTTGTTGTAAAAAACTCCCTCGTTACATCAATAAATTGCTGCAGTGGTGCTGTCATCCATTTATCTTTATGCCAAGCAATTTGTGTATAAATTGGAGGTATTGTTTCGTTTAACATTAACTCCTTTAACGTCCCTTCCCGTATATCTTTTTCTACTACTATCGCTGGTAAAACGGCTATACCTAAATCTGCAATAACACATTGTTTAATTGCTTCCACACTAACAAACTCAATTTTATTTGTTGGATATAGATCTTCCCCGCGAAATAGCTCTTCAAATAAAGTTCTATATGAGCAGCCTAATTCTGTTAATAAAAGTGTTTCACTCTCTAAATCTTTTATAGAAACAGTAGTCTGTTCAAGTAAAATATGCCCTGGAGCAGCTACTACTTTTAATTCTTCTTTTATAAGTGGTTCCACATGTAAAACATCTTCTGTTTTACATTCGTCCAAAATAAATGCAAGATCTACTTTTCCCTCCATCAATTGTTCCTTCGCATCTTTATTGGAATGTGCTGGTCTAAATATAAGCTTTATTTTGGGGAATTGTATTTTAAACCTCTTTAATATAGAAGGCAGTCTGTATGTACATTGACTTTCTTGTGCACCAATTATTAACGTGCCTGCTATTTCCTCATCATCTTTCACGGCCGTCTTTGCTTCGTTACTAAGTGCGATTATCTTGTCTGCATATAGTTGAAACTTTCTTCCTGCTTCAGTTAAGAAAAGACGTTTCCCTAATCTCTCAAATAGTGGTGTACCGAGCTCAGCCTCTAACGTTTTAATTTGTGCTGTAACGCTCGATTGAGCAAAGTTTAATTTCTTCGCAGTTTGTGTAAAGTTCAAAGTATCTGCTGCTACTTTAAATGTAATTAATTGTTTTATCTCCATTTATCATCCCTCTTTTTCAATCGATATTTCCGATTGATTTCATCGAAATAATCCTCTTTGTCTATTGATATTTATATTGTATGATAAAGAGCATCGACAAACAATAAAATGGAGGTATTCCATATGAAAGCACTTTGTTTCGAAACATTCGGAGATGCTGATGTACTTCAATATAAAGAAATCCCTGATCCAATCATTAATCCAAATGAAATTCTTATCCGCACGAAAGCAATCGGTCTAAATTTCGCAGATATTTATAGACGCCGTGGTGATTATCACCTCGCTGGTAACCCTCCTTATATATTAGGTTATGAAGGCGCTGGTATCGTTGAAGAAGTAGGTGCTAACGTTACTACTATCAATCCTGGAGACCGTATTGCATTTGCTGACGTTCCATTCGCAAATGCAGAATTAGTTGCCGTTCCAGCAGAAAAAGCAATCCCGCTTCCAGATTCAATTTCTTTTGAAACAGCCGCTTCTACCTTATTGCAAGGTCTAACGGCACATTATTTAACGAAAGATAGCTATCAAATAAAACAAGGTGATACAGCTTTAGTCCATGCTGCGGCTGGTGGCGTTGGTCAACTTCTTATTCAAATGATTAAACTACAGGGTGGAACAGTAATCGGTCTTACGTCATCAACCGAAAAAACCAAAGTAGCCACGTTAGTTGGGGCTGATCACGTATTTTTATATACTGAAAAATGGCATTCAAAAGTACTTGAAATAACAAACGGTACTGGAGTAAATGTTGTATATGAATCAGTAGGCTCTACACTTGAGGAAAGTTTTAACGCTACTAAAATCGGTGGTACTGTCGTATTTTACGGAATGGCCGGTGGTAATCCTGCGCCCATTGATCCACGTATGCTTATGGATACTTCGAAAACTTTAACTGGCGGAGACCTTTGGAACGTACTTACTACTTTTGAAGAACGTAAGCAGCGCTCTACTCAATTATTTGATTGGATCGCTACTGGAAAATTGAACATTGCAAGTCCTACTACATTCTCTTTACAAGACGGTGCCCGTGCACATGAATTATTAGAGAGCAGAAAAAGTACTGGGAAGATTTTATTGATCCATAATTCATAAAATGAAAAGAAAGCTAGATTAAAATTTTGTGAAGACCTATAGTGAAAAAAATTGATAAATGAAAGGACATAACATATTTTATATAACTAATATGTTATGTCCTTACTTCTTCAAATAACGATCCCATGTATCACTCGAATAATTTTTGAGCTCTTTTCTCAATTAAAACTACCTTTAATTGCATATGTTCTTTTATTTGTATATTGCTAGAAAATTATCATTTTTATTTATGAATAAGGCTACGTACCGATTTAAGCTAAAAACTAGATTTTGATCCTATAACAACAGTGGCATCTAATTCCTCATCTCTAGTCACTTTCGTGGTAAGCCCAGCACCAGCAAAGATTTCAAAGGTCTGAGTTGCCTGCATTTCACTCGTCTCTATTAAAAGATGCCCTCCCAATGCGAGCCAGAGAAATGCTTCTTTTGCTACTCTTCGCTGAATGTCGAGTCCATCCTCTCCTCCGTCTAGCGCCATTTTCGGTTCATGTAGACGGGCCTCCTGTGGAAGCAGCTTTATTGTCTCGGTAGGAACATAAGGTACGTTTGCAACTATGGTATTCACATGGCCTTTAAGTGCGTGAGGCAAAGCTTTATACAAGTCACCTTCAAAAACATGGCCACCGAAATTTGTTACGTTGCGGCTAGCACATCGTACTGCGACAGGATCAATGTCAACAGAATACAATTCAATTCGTCCTAAAGCTGCCGCCAGAGCTACACCCACAGCACCTGAACCGCAACATAGATCAACGACGATATCACCAAAGCATAACAGAGCTTCTGCTTGGCGAACAAGAAACTCGGTACGTTGACGAGGTACGAAAACACCTCGGTCCACTTCTATCCGCAACCCACAAAATTCTGCGTATCCAACAACATATTCAAGTGGCAAACCATTGGCTCGCATTTCCACCATTCTCTTGAGCTCCTCTGGAGTTCGGGCTGCTGAAATAAGTAACCGGGTCTCTTCTTCTGCGAAAACACAACCCGCGCTCTGAAGTCTGTTAATTATACATTTTTCCGTTTTATTGTCCAAAAAGGAATTACATTCTTTTCCTATTTATCTCACCACTTTTTCTTATTTATAACCCTGTATTCGCTAAAAATTGGATGTATCCTTTTTAACAAAGTGGTCCTATTCAAAAAAATACGCCCTTATTCAATTAAATGACCCGATTGTTGAACAAAGAAACGTTCTACACAATAGAAAGTTTCATTATAATATCCCAATATAACCTTATAAATGATGCACTAAAAAATAAAAAGGAAGCTAGATTTTACTAACTTCCTTTTCTTATATCTATTTAAGATAGTATTATATTTCCACACTTTCTTTCCCTTTTGCAACATAACTCATATCTCCAACCGACTCCACTGTGTATGTTCCATCTTGATATACAATCTTCGTCACGCTAGCATTTTCCACTCCAAGTTTTGTTTTGCTACTGTCTAACATTTCTATTAAGGTAGTAATCAAAAGCCCATGAACGACAACTAAGACGTTACCGCCACCATTTTCAGCAGCTTCTTCACTAATTTTATCTATCTCTGTTTTTATACGAGTAGAAAATAATTCCCAATCTTCCGCCTGTTTTGTAGGATCTGCTACTCTAATAAGATTAATCACTTCTTGAATAGAAAACTTCATAAGTTCTTCTGGTGATGCAACGCCTGCAGCTTTTCCAACCACATCCCACATATTCTCAAGTTTTTCACCTTCAAAAATACCGAAATTTAATTCTCGCAAATCTTTTCTTTGCTCAAGTTTTAATTTTGATTGCTCACTATATTTTAATACTAAATTAGCAGTTTCAATTGCGCGGCCGCTATCACTACTATACGCATTCATAAAATGAATATCTTTTAATCCTGTTCCTAAATTTGTGGCAACTTCAACACCTCTTTCTACTAAAGGAGAATCTGCCCAACCTTGCGCGCGATGATTCGTATTTAATATTGTTTTACCGTGTCTTGTAACATATAACGTCACTACATTCTCATTGCTATGTGTTTCTCGCTTATTCATTTCATTCTCTCCCTTTACGTTTCTATATCAATTTTACCACCTCAATTATTCATTGAGCAAAATATACGTCAGTAGATCCGCTTAATAAAAAAAGCTATCTTTCTGTATATCCATACAAAAAGATAGCATCTTTTATGATTACATTTCTTAACCGGTACTCCTACTCAGCAAAAGCACTCGAATATTGTACAATTCCTTCTACACCTCGAAGAGAATTTTCTGTTAATTCCATTATCATAAATACCTCTTCAGGCACTTCAAACGGTGCTTTTACATTCCACTCACTTGCTTTCTTAAAACCAAATTTCGGGTAGTACTCTGGATGTCCTAATACTACAACTGATCCGTATCCAAGTTGTTTCGCTTTTTCTAAAGCAGCCGTGATCAGTTTTCCACCAATTCCTTTCTTCTGATGGCCCCTAGCAACTGAAACTGGTGCAAGTGCTAACGATTCTACAGAAGTTCCACCTTGTTCTATTGTAATGTTCGATAACATAATGTGACCGACTATTTCTTCATCTATCGCAACGATAGATAACTCAGGAACAAACGCGTCACTTTTTCTAATACGTTTTACAAGTTCATGTTCTTTTTTATCACTAAACTCTTCATGTAAAAATGCTTCTTTTACAACTTCTTCTGTTTTTCTATAATCATTTTTTTGTTCTTGTCTAATCGTTACCATTTTAACTTATCCTCTATTCTTTCTTATTTCTTTTTGAATTTTACGAAGTGCTTTTTTCGATCCGCGCTCAATATCGTGTTGCATTTTTCTCTCTTTATAATCGACAAATAGTGTATTTAAATCGTATCCCTCTGGATATAACTCCTTCGCTGCTACCTCTAAAGTAATACGTTTTACATTTACTTCAACGAATTCACCGTTATAATATACAGCGACGTTATAAAAATTATCTTTTTCCTTATAGATGATACCAAAATCATCATAATCTAATAAATTCACACGATCGCCGATTTTGTACTCATAATGAAATTCTCTTTTTTCTTGTACAAATTTCGGTTTTCTAATTTTACTTTCATTCACTTTTTCTAAAGCGTACTCTTTATTTCCCATGTACTCTTTCGCTCTTTTCAGCACATGTTCTTTTACGCTCATTTTATTCGCAATCCAAAGTGCATTACTTTCTCCTGATTTTCCGATAACTAATTTATAAAGCGGCTCTAGCGTTTCACTATTAAACTGCATCGCTGCATTCATAAAGTCATCGTGCATTTCTGAGAATCGTTTAATTTCTCCGTAATGCGTACTCGCAACGGTAATACATCCCGTAAGGTACAACTCTTCTAAAATAGATATTGCAAGTGCTGCACCTTCATTCGGTTCTGTACCGCTTCCTATTTCATCAAATAAAAGTAACGTATTATTATTTGACATCCTCATAATCTCAGAAAGATTTTTCATATGAGATGAAAATGTACTTAATGCGTTTTCGATACTTTGATTATCACCAATATCTACAAATACATTTTCAAAAATAGCGATTTCTGTACCTTTATCTCCTGCAATATGAAGACCTGACATTGTAGCTAATGTTAACAATCCAATCGTTTTTAACACAATTGTCTTTCCGCCCGCATTCGGCCCTGTAATAATTAAACTACGATACTCTTGACCAATTTTAAAATTTAAGGGTACAACTTGCCCTGTTAAAAGCGGATGCTTACAATTCACTAAATGAATGTAGCCATGATCATTTAACTTCGGTTCTATTCCATCAATCGATTTACTAAACTTCGCTTTTGCAAATACCATATCATACTGACTAATTAGCTCCATATTAATCTTTATACTATAAATGTTTTCTAACACCATTCCTGATAAAGTCGCTAAAATTTGATATTCTTCAACCGCTTCTTCTGCTTTCAAACCCGCTAGTTCCGCATTCAATTTCGTAACCGTATGCGGTTCTATAAATACAGTAGAACCTTTTGCCGAGGCTTCAATAATACTTCCAGCAACTTGGTTTTTATAGGAAGATTTAATTGGAATCGTATAACGGTCATCCTTTTTACTAATAAAGAATTCCTGAATGAATTTCTTATTTGCACTACTATTTAAAAACTTCGTTAAACGTTCTTTTATTTTCCCATCTACAGAATCGATATTATTTCGAATTCGTTTTAACTCTTTACTTACAGCTGCATCAATACTATTTCCTTTAATTGAAAAGTTAATTTCCTCTTCAATACTTTTATATTCAGTCATTGAATTTGCATAAGAAGCTAATACTGGTGCAAAAAATTCTTTATCTAACATAAACTTTTTAATCTTTCTACATCCGCGTAAAAAGTCTGAGACACTGACTAATTCTTCTGGATCTAAAATCATCCCTTTTTCTAATTTTTGAATTGTACTAGCAATATTAGAAATGCCGAAGAAAGGAACATGCCCTTCTGCATCTAATATAGCTCGTGCTTCTGTCGTTTCATTCAACCGATTTCTCACTACTTTTATACTCGTACTCGGCTCTAATTTGTTTAATAATTCCTTACCTAATCCACTTACACAATAAGATTTCACTATATCCTTTAATTCGTTATATTGTAGCTTTTCAAAAGTCATCGTATTCATTTTGTTTCTCCTCACTATGATTGATTTTTATCATAAATGAAGATACCTACTCATTAGATTCCAATGAGTCATACATGAAATTCCATAATTATACAATAAAAATATATACAAAAAAGCTGCGGGGATACCGCAGCTTTTACATTTACAAGGCATTTGTAATAACATATGAGGAAATAAGCCATAAAAAATAGATGGCAGTCCCTTATTACACGCTTTATAAAGTATTGTAGGTATCTTCATAGGTTTTGAAATAAATGCATGACAAAATTAGGGGTATGATGTACATAAAAATCCCCTGGTCTTATCTGATTTATTTCATTAAATTTTTCCTATTTAATACCTACCGCACTCACAAAAAGCACCTCTCATTAAGTTATATTATAGTCATTGAAATCTAATTTATTGAAATCATCATACTATATGTTTTGTAAGAAGTAAAGGTGTCAAACTATTTCCTTGCAGACTGTAAAATGTTCATATAATCAACCTTTTTCTCAAGGGTCTTTTTCGCATCTTCAGCCGTTACTATATAATCTACAGGAATATTTTGTAGTACATCCTTATTAATATTTGGCAACTGAATCGTTATATCTTCTACATTACTTTTACTATTTTCAATCGTTTTATTAAATTCCTGAATACTTCTTGCAACCCCCGCTAATGTTTCCATATGTACAGAATTGTTTACATCTAAAACAGTATTACTTTTAAAAACTGCCGTATAATACTGTTGCAAATTTTTCTTCGCTATTTGTTCCTCAGTATTCTTATCGGAAACATTATCCCCAGTCTGCATTTGATCAAAAGTAAATATAGTGTTTTTCTCTCCATAATATGTATTAAATCTTCCTTGTAAATTATTTGCTTCCTTTTTCTTTTCATAGTTATCATTATTTACTTCTGGAGAGATTTGCCCCTCGAAGTACAGTTGAAATTGCAAGTGCGGTTCATTTACTTGCTGCACAGTAACTATCCGCCCCTTTGGACCAAGGAAGTCCTTTCCGTTATCCAGAGTTTCAACTCCGTTTAATTTAACAACCATACCATACTCCGATTTTGTATAACTTTGTGCTTTTTGTTCAATTTCTTCATCCGATATATCACATGATGTTAATAGTAATAAACTAAACATTATGCTATATTTCATTATTGTTCTTTTCATATTGCCTCTCCTTTTGCTACTACCACCTATACAGAAATGTGCCTATGGATTTTAAATTACGATTTATATAAAGAACTTCTTCTAAAAAGCGCTACATCAAACTATCTTCGCTAACTTGAATAATAAAAACTCATCATCTTGCTTTAGAAAACACTAATAACCACAAGTATAAAAATACCCATTAACTATCATTTTATAATAATAGTGTAATTTTGCATTATAATAATTTTATCGTAAAGCAAATATAATATCTATTAAAATCACATTAAAAACATATTAATATTTAGTTCTATAGCAATCACAGTAAGGAGATGTTCCTCGAGTACGAATAAGATGACATTATTTATTCCAATGCATCTCTTGGTGTTTCAAAAGCCGACTAGTTCATTTATAAACATAAAGATTTAGGAAGGATAACAATATAAAAAGGAATAGGAAAACTTATATTTCAGTCTACCTCTTCTTTTTCATCACCAAATTACTGCTGAACATATATGGAAACTGATCCTCCACTTACTTGAAACTGTCCCCATCCGTCCTTATTAATTGTTACAGTATTCGTTTGATTACCCGTAATATCGTACCATACTTCCCCTGCGTTATTCTTTCCAACATCCATCCACTTTGCCCCTCCTGGTCCATCAGAGATTAATGTTGCTAAACCAGAATTAGCATGTACACTATCACCTTCTCTTGTCCAGCCAATCACATCTGGATGATCAAAATAATCACGCTGCGTACCATATGCAAAGTTTTTTCGTGCCGTCAAAATCGGATCAATTTTGTCCTTTAACGCTGGAATTTCATAGTTACTATTTCCTTTTGTACCATAGTAATCACCATAGAAAACAGAAGGATACCCCTCTGCACGCGTTAAAATAAATGCATATGCCAGCGGCTTGAACCAAGGGCTCACTACAGATTCCAATGACTGACCAGGCTGTGAATCATGATTTTCAACTAGAGTAACCGCAAGTGTAGGATGATTCGCAACTACCGTTCCTTTTAAAATATTTCTCATATCATAATTTCCATTTCCTGTTGAAGCATAATGAAAATTATAATGAAGTGGTGCATCGAACACAGATTGATTATAATTAACCTTCGCTAAATAATTATTTAAAGTCTGGATATCATTTTGCCAATATTCAGCTACTGTAAACATTTCTTTCCCTGTTTGCTGTCTAACGTGATTTACCCAATCGCGCAAATATTCATGATCAATATGTTTAACAGCATCTAAACGAAAACCATCTAAATTTAATTCATTCGCATACCACGTTCCCCATTTTTTCATTTCATTCGCAACATCTGGATGATCAAAATCAAGATCCGCATACATCAAATAATCATAATTCCCATTCTCGCTAGACACTTCCCAGTCCCATGCTTTACCTATGCCCCTAAATTTATAAATTCGGTTTAATTTCCTTCCTTCATCCCAATCCGTTCCGTCAAAATGATACCATTTCCATTTGAAATTAGAATAAGAATCTCCACGCCCTGGAAAGTTAAATCCCGTCCACGCACTAATTTCATAATCACCTGATACTTCAATATTCCGATTGCTCGGGTCTACCTCAACTGCTGTGACAGTTTCTGTATAATCAGCCCCACCTTTATGATTCATAACTACATCACCGTATACATCGATGTTTTTCTTATGTAAAGCGTCAATTGCAGATTTCAATTGTGCTTTCGTCCCATATTTCGTCCGCACTGTTCCCTTTTGATTGAATTCCCCCAGATCATATAAATCATATGCTCCATATCCTACGTCATTTTGCGTAGTTCCTTTATATGCAGGTGGTATCCAAACAGATGTAATTCCTTTTTCCGCTAAATTTTCAGCATCAGTACGCAAACGATTCCAATGATTCCCATCATTCGGAGCATACCACTCAAAATACTGCATTAACGTTCCATTGTTAACTGTGTCTGCATATGCTTTACTCCCGTCATATATACTAGGTAAAAACATAACAACTGACAATCCGACTATTGTTATTCTTTTAAACATCTGTACACCATCCCCTTCCAAGAAAGCGTTTGCATTGTTTATCAGAATTATTATAATATTCGTCCCACCGTTAGTAAAGTAGCAATCTCTCACTCTCTCATATTATTTTTAATCTAATTTCAAATATTCAACGTAGTTTTAATTTCACATCCTATTCAAGATTGTTTACAATTTACCTATAAAAGCATAACGGAGGGATTTCGATGACAGACTTTCAAAAACAATTTTTCGCACGATTACATATAGAAGAAAAAGACACAGTTTCATTTGAAGATTTATCTAACATTATGTACGCAATGGCACAAACTGTTCCTTTTGAAAACTTAAATATTCTCGAAAAGAATTTTAAAGAAATATCAAAAGAAAATTTGAAAGAGAAAATTTTAGTAAATAACCGTGGCGGTCTTTGTTATGAACTCAACCCTACTATGTATTACTTCCTGAAAGATTCTGGATTCGATGTTCATCTCGTTTCAGGAACAGTTTATAACGCTGCAAACTCCATATGGGCTGTTGATTCTGGCCATATCGCAACCGTTTTAACACATCATAATGAACTTTATTTAATTGAAGTAGGATTCGGATCATACTTACCTCTTGCCCCTGTCCCTTTCTCAGGTGAAGTCATTCACTCTATTACAGGAGATTATCGTATTCGTAAAGAAATGACCGAAAAGGGAAACTACATTTTAGAGATGCGGAAAAACAATGAGTTCTTGGATCAATCTTCTGCTGATGATTGGACGTTAGGCTATGCATTTTATATAGAAGAAGTGGATGAAGAAAAAGCAAATACAGCACAAAAAATTATCGTTGAACATGAAGGATCACCCTTTAATAAAGTACCTCTTATTGTAAAACTAACTGAAGATGGGCATGCCTCTTTAACGAAAGATAGCCTTACAGTAGCAAAAAATGGTAAAAAAACGAAAGAAACCGTTACAGACATGCAATATACAAACCTTTTACATTCAAAATTCGGAATTACACTATAAGTAAGTAAGCCTTGTTATTTCAGCAGGGCTTTTCAATTTTCAGCAGGGATTTTTTGCAATTTGTTGTATTTCATAGTTATATAGAAATATAACTACATGTTTAGAAAGGAAATGATTATGACAGAACTTAAAGATCGATTACAAGTAGCTGATATAGAAAAATGGGATTTAACAGACATTTACCATACAATTGAAGATTGGGAAAGTGATTTTCATAAAATTGAAGTATTAACGAAGAAATTACACGAGTTTAATGGAAATATTCACGATGGCAATAGTTTATTAGCTTATTTAACGAAGAGTGAAGAAGTTTCTAGCATAATATCTTTAATGTTCGCTTATGCACGATTACAATCTGACCTTGATACACGCGATACTGACGCGCAATCTCTTGTCGATAAAGTATCACAATTACACGTGAAAGTAAGTGCAGCGAAATCTTTCTTTTCCCCCTTCTTACTTAGCATAGACGAAAACACATTACATTCTTACATAGAAGAAACAGAAGGCTTACAATATTATAAAGAAGACTTATTTGAATTATACCGTTATAAAAAACACGTATTAAATAAGGACCAAGAAGAAATTTTATCACAAATGGGTGAAGCTCTTTCTTCTCCACAGCACACATTTGGTATGTTAAATAATGCAGATATATTATTTGGTGAAGTGACGACTGACGATGGAGAAAAAGTGAACTTAACACGCGGAATGTATGCAAAGTTAATAGAAGATACGAATCGTGAAAAGCGTAAAGAAGCTTATAAAGCATATTACAAACCATATGTTCAGTTAAAGAATTCCATCGCATCTACTTTATCCGCTGCTATTAAAAATAATGTTACTGTTTCGAAATTAAGAAACTATCCATCAGCGCTAGAGAAATCATTATTTGGCGATATGGTTCCGAAAGAAGTATATGAAAACCTAATTGATACAACGAAAAAAAACATTCAAACATTACATACATACAATGAAATTCGAAAAGAAAAATTAAACGTAGATGAACTAAGACAATACGACTTAGGCGTCGATTTAGTAGAAGGTGCAAAACAAGACATCCCATATAGTGAAGCATTTGACATTATGATTGCATCACTAGCTCCTTTAGGAGAAGAATATATTGAGACATTAAAAAGTTTTAAAGATAAAAGATATATAGACGTAAGAGAAACACCAGGGAAACGTTCTGGTGCTTATAACTTTGGTGTATACGGCGTTCATCCTTTCATTCTTTTAAATCATCACGATGATTTAAACAGCCTGTTCACTCTTACTCATGAATGCGGTCACGGTATGCATACGCACTATTCACATGGATACCAACCAAGAATTTCTGCACATTATTCTATCTTTGTCGCAGAAGTCGCTTCTACAGTAAATGAAGTGTTATTAATTCACTATTTATTAAAAGAAGCAAAAGATACGAACGTGCGTAACCATTTAGTTAACCATTTTATTGAGAAATTTAAAGGTACTTTCTTTACACAAATTATGTTTGCAGAATTTGAAAAAATCACACATGAAATGGCTGAACAAGGTAAACCATTACATGCACAAGTCTTCAGTGAAATTTATGAAAAGCTATTTAAAGAATATAACGGTGATTCACTTGTATTTGATGAAGAAGTAAAATACGGATGGGCTAGAATCCCTCATTTCTATCGCCCGTTTTACGTATACAAATATGCAACTGGATTCGCATCTGCCATTCAAATCGCTGATAAACTATTAAGCCGTGATCCGAATGCTCAGAAAAATTATATTGAATTCCTTAAAGGCGGAAGTTCAGACTACCCATTAAACTTATTGAAAAAAACTGGCGTCGATTTAACAACGCCAGAACCGATTGAAAGTGCATTAAAACAATTCACTCAACTTGTTGAGGAGTTTTCAACATTATAAAAAGCATGCAGAGTATATGCTCTGCATGCTTTTTATTTGAATTACTCTATTCTATATGCTGCTGCGTCACACAATGAATCATACCACCGTATGCATACAATTCGTTAACATATATACCGACAATTCTTCTCCCTGGAAATTGACCTTCAATGATTTGAAGCCCTAATTTATCATGTTCATCACCGTATATAGGTACCAATACAACTTCATTACCAATGTAAAAATTTAAGTACGATCCTTTACAATCTGCTTCTTTTACCACTTTTCTTGTTACTGGTACTGGAATGAGCTGAAATGGCTTTCCATCTATATTTTTCGCTTGCCGCAATTCTTGATAATGCTTTTCGTACGCCTCCAAAAGGTATGGCTCTCCTTCATCGAAAGGATCATATTCATACAGTATCGTATTTTCATTTACAAACCGTGCCGCGCCATCAATATGATAATCCGTATCTTCATCATAATTATCTTCTCCGCGTATACCAGTTATCCATATAAAATTTGTTACTCCTAAATATTTCGTTAACTCCATTTCAATTTCTTTCTGACTTAGTGTGGGATTTCGATTTTCATTTATAATAGACGTTTTCGCCGCCATTAAGGTCCCGTTTCCGTTTATCTCAATTCCCCCACCCTCTAGACAGACACTAGATTCAGCTTTTGGAATGCGATACACTTCACTTATTTTATTCGGAATATTAGCGTCTTTTTCGTACGGATATTTATTTCCCCAACCATTAAATATCCAGTGCGTTAGGCAGCGATTCCCTTCCTTATCCGTTACAAAGATTGGTCCGTTATCTCGTATCCAAATATCATCAGTTTCTTGAATTAAGAAATCAATTTTATCCATATTTACATTAGCTTCAATTAGCTTCGATTGGACATGTATTTTCTCTTCTTCATCACATACAACAATATGGACATTTTCTCCATAGTGAAGCTCCTTTGCCATCGATATCCAAATTTCATCTAACTTAGCTCTGTAGCCTTCACCTCTATGTGCTTTATCATGTGGCCATTGGAGCCATGTACCTTCATGTTTCTCCCATTCCGCAGGCATATAAAACAAACTATTCTCTATATTTCTCATACGTGTTCACCCCTTATATGAATGTACGTACAGTCTATACTTTGACATCGTGTTAAAGTCAACAGGAATATCTTCATTTACTTGTAGCAACTTTATAAGGTGATTCTTTACTTCTCCTTTTTATTATGATAAATTGCTTTCATACATAGAATAAGGATTGACATAATGTTAATGTCAATCCTTATTCTCATTCTATTTTCGTAACTAAAAAACAAATTTGTGTCACATACTCTTCTGCTAAACAATCACATTCAGGTCCCTTTATATAAACCTCATATGGCGAATTAATTATTACATACCCATTTCTTTCAATCCATTCTTCTAACGCTATATAAGCGTAACCTATATAGTCGTAACTTCCATAATGCATAGTAGTAACGATATGATGTGGACTTAGTTGTTTCATTTCATACTCTTGTGCTACGTCTTCATCATTCCCCTGCATAACCGGAATTCTTAACTCAATATCACTGTTACTTGGAATATATTCTTCATCATAAAAGACTGCAGATGGAGAACCAACTATTTGAAAGTTATTTTTTTGTACCTCTTCATATAAGTCATAAAAATAATCATCCATATCATCTATATCTATTTTTACTCTTTGAGTAATTAACGTTACTTCGTTCCTCATTCCCATTAATATATCGTAACTTCTATGGCGAGCAGTATTTAGACTACTATTCACCATTACCATTTCATTCATTTCTGAAATAACCTGTAAATTTTGCTTCACTTCCTGAGACAACTCGATAATTTGTGATTGTATATGTTGAACAAACGAATCTTGATCCGATGACTGCAAAACAATTTTAATTTTTGGAAGAGGAAATTTATACTCCCTTAGCTTTTTTATTTTCAGCGCTACTTCCAGCTGCTCTTGTTCATAATACCTATACCCATTAACCGGATTCACATATGCCGGTTTTAATATCTCCTCTTTGTCATAATGTCTTAACATCCGCGTACTCATTTTACAAATCCGAGAAAACTCAGCGATGGTATACATATCAATACTCCTTGAATATATTTTCTTTTCATTACTTATTTATTAAAACCAATCAAAAATCTTCTTCATTGAAAAATTTCCATTCTGATTTTTCAATCTTCTCATTTTCGAAGGTAACAAATGACTTGGACAATACCACGTTAAACAATTCATCGCGCCTCCCATTGTTGATATTT
The DNA here is from genome assembly GCF_030164735.1 of Bacillus sp. RB3. Lineage (NCBI taxonomy): Bacteria > Bacillati > Bacillota > Bacilli > Caryophanales > Bacillaceae > Bacillus > Bacillus sp. RB3. Next base: position 37,886 of record NZ_JASNGE010000016.1, on the reverse strand, counting down.
CTCCTACATGAATTTGAATAACTTGTTTCTCCGTATACTGTTGAATATATCGTAAAACTTCCTCATCTTTAGCTAATCCAAACTTAGGAACATAAAGAGCATCACATGATTCTAACATATTTATATACAACCCTTTTGCCGATGCTATCTCTTGATCATATTGTCCTTTCTCTGTATATGATGAAGGAACAACTATAAATTCAGCTTCTGGCATTTGTTCTTTAATAATCTCTTGAACACTATATGTAAATTCATGATCCCCTAAAAAATCACTAATAAACATTGTATGTTCATCAATAAATTTAACCATTCCGTCTGCGTGTGCTAGTACATCCCCTTCTTCAGCAGGAATAATAATAACTCGGCTCACATCTAAATCCCATTCTAACTGCTCAATAATTTCCTCTTCTGTCCAATCATCGTTATCATCAAATATGCGTTCTGTTAATATTACAGTATCTTTTTTATTCCAAATAAGATTACCACCATCTAATATTAATGGGGATTTTACATATTCAAAGTCATTCTTTTTCAACCATTTATTAAATTGTTGATCTAAATATCGCCCTTGATCATCTAGCAAATAATTTGGTCGATATTTAAATTTAACTAGATGATTTGTGACAACCGGTGCAACATCTCTTAGCCAAATATCATCATACTCAAAACAGCTCGTATGAAAGTCTTGTTCTTCAACAGATAAAGATATAAGTTGATCCGCAATTGATTTCTTTTCATTTAAACATTCATTAAAGTAAATCAAGTCTTCATAAAATGGTTGATAATATTCATTTGATTCGTCTGGTATTGCAGTAAAAATAATGCCATTATGTTTTTGTTCCATATTATTTACCTCACTTTTTAATAGTAGTTACATAACTGATTTTACAAAGCCAACTATTCCTCAATTTATGTCTTTTTTCATTACAACTCATGCAACATGTACATTTCATGAATGGATTATAGCATGGAGAAATATTATATATTTATATAAAAAATATAAAGCTGACGTTAAGCCTTAAATTGACTCTTGACAAGTTTTTTAAATACCATATTTTAAAACAACAATAAATGATTAAATGATAACTAGATTCATTACCATCCAATTTCAGTTCTTGTATAAACTGAATGACTTCTTTCATAAGAAACACACTTAGAACAACCCCTAAGCAAATTAAAGCTACATTTAAAATGTACTGTAAAACGATAGGGAAATACGAAAACAATATTTTAAAATTCTTTAACACAAACATTTTTCTCCTCTACCATATAAAACGAAAAGCGAACATACACTACAATTCAATTATCATTATATTTAAACTTTATTTTCACAAATAATAAGGAACGACAAAATAGGTAAAGATAAGATTCCACCTATTTTGTCTATATAGCAGCACAACGAAATTACAATCAATTACTTCAATGCAATGGGTTGTTGTTGTGTCACACAATGAATCATACCGCCGTTTTTATACAACTCTCTCACATCAATACCGACTACTTTACGATCTGGGTATAACTTCTGAATCGTATCGTTTGCGATTTTATCATTCGGATCATTATAATTAGGCACTAATACAACTGTATTTCCAATATAATAATTGATATACGACCCCTTATAATCGAGAGTTTTTCCATTTTCTAAAGCAACCTTTTCTTTACTAAGCGGCAAGTATTCATACTTATATTTCTGTCCTGAAGCATTTTTTGCATCTAACAATGTATCCATATCTTTATTAGATAAACCCCATTCGGCTAGGTCATCTTCTTTCATCGTTACAATGGTAGATTTATTATGGAATTTAGCAAATCCATCAATATGAAAGTCCGTAATATCTAAATTAGGTACTCCGTCTAACCAAATAAAGTTTGATACCCCAAGGTCACTTATATATTTTTCAATTTCCTTTTCTGATAAATCAGGATTTCTATTTTTATTCGTCACCGCACTTCGAGTTAATAAAGCAGTCCCATTGCTGTCTAATTCAATAGCGCCGCCTTCAAGGACAAATTTCCCCCAATCAACTCTTTCAATTCCTGATTGTTTACTAACATTTTTACGTATTTGAGCATCATTTTTATACGGTGTTTTCTTCCCCCAACCATTAAATGCTGGATCTAATATTTTGACATTTTTATTGCTGTCATAAATAAAAATTGGTCCACTGTCCCTTGCCCATACATCATCAGTAGGCGCGATAAAGAAATCAATCTTCTCCATATTTAACCCTTCATCTGTTAAAAGGTTATTGATTCTTTCTTTTTCTTCCTGGTCATATGCAACAATGTGGACTTTCTCACCCTCAGTTAAAGCACTTGCCATCTTAACCCAAATAGGTTCAACTTCCTTCTTATACTCTTCACCATATGTGTATTCATGTGGCCATTGTAGCCATGTACCTTCATGTTTATCTTTTTCATCTGGCATCGAATATTTTCCAGTATTTTTCTGTACCTCTACTTTTTCTCCTTCTTTCCCTTTAACGTTTTCATTGTTCCCCTCAAAAGAGCATCCACTAATAATCGTTGTAGATAATGTAGCTATTAAACAAAACTTTATTGCTTTTTTCATTTTTTCAACCTCCTGTTCTTGTCTCCAATAATGTAAAGCTTCACATAGTGTGAAGCTCAAGCTTTTTTATCAATGTAAAAATTACCAATTGTTCTTTGCATTACTTAACATTTAACTACCTATTTAGATTTATTCAAATGCCAATCACCTTTCTTACCTATTTATCCCGCTATTTATGGGCAGTAAGACCCCCACCTCAAAATTCAGCGGAAGCAAAGAAGTTAAGTGGGGGCCCTGCTGCCCGTAAAAGCCCGATTGATGAGGGCTTCTACTCAGTGGGGGATGAACAAAGCCTCTCCACTGAGTAAAGTTTCACTTTATTCAGTAAGTAACACTTTACAAAATAAAAAAATCGGTATTGATAATTCCATATCAATACCGATTTTTTATAATTATTTTCCTTCTATTAAATCATTCGCCATTTTCCTAAATTCTTGATTAAATGCATCATTCATACCATTTTGGACGTTAGAAAATAATATGACAAACGTTCGTTTATCCCAGTTAAAATTATTAAATGTGTTCCAGCCAGCTAATACACCGTGGTTATGATAATAATCTGGGTAAATATAGAAACTAAATCCATATTTTCTTGCAGGTGATGCAGAAAACATATCTGATACACTTTGTTTAGAAAGTAGTTTACCATCCATAATAGCTTCATCTAACTTTTTCATATCTTCAACAGTCGTATACATTTCACCACAACCATACAGCCAGTTCATTTTTAAGCGAGGTGTGGCTATTAACTTATTATCTTTTTTCGTATACCCTTCTGCTAAGAAAATATCTTCTGGGAGTGTTGCGCCCATTCCAGATTCATGCATTTCAACAGGATTCAAAATATTTTCTTTCACATATTCAGCAAGTGGTTTATTTGATATTTTTTCTACAATATATGCAAGCACCATATAATTATAATCTGTATATTTCCATCCTGTCCCTGCTGGAAATTGTAACGTTTGTGCCCCAATCCACGTTACTAATTTTAACCGTGATGCTGCGTCAACACTACCTTGTCCCTGTTCTGGTAATCCAGACGTATGTGTTAACAAGTTTCGTAACGTAATGTTTTTATCTGCTGGAAACGATGGGATATATTTATTTACATTGTCTTCAATGTTCAACTTCCCTTTTTCTTTTAGTTGCATAATAGATATTGCAACAACTGTTTTCGTAATAGAGCCAATGCGATATTTCGTTCTTGGCGTTGTTAATACTTGATCTTTCACATTCGCATAACCGTAGCCTTTTCGTAAAATGACATGACCTTTACTTGCTACAAGAACACTCCCATTAAATCCTTTATCTTTTAAGTACTGATCTAGTTTTCTAGCTGCAATTTCATAACGCTTTTTCTCATTCGCATCAATTTCCTGCTTAACATCTTTTTGCTTACTATTTACATTAGAAAATGCCTTTGCATCATATTTTTTTCCTTTATTTGCATGTATTAGTGTAACAACACTTCCACAAAAAACAGCAAAAATAAAGAAAATGATTAACCATTTCTTTAACATACTAGGAGCCCTCTTTTATCTAGTTTCACTTAACGTACATCCATTCTATTTTATATCTTTTAATTATCAAGTATATTATAATATTATTTAATATTCACTCTGTTAAAACTAGATTCCTTTTTCTCACTTTCAATTTTGACTACTCTCTATTGTATTTCTTTCTTGCAAAATTTCCAACATACAATCGGATGCATTACAATATAATTTCAAATTCTTTTGTAACATTTGTTACATACTAAAAAGAATGGAGATGTAATATGAAAAACACCGATAAACACAATCGTTTAGATGATAAGATGTTTCATTATCGGATAACAAAAAACAACATGTTATTAATCGAATATTACAGAAAACAGATTATGACATTAAAAGGAAATGATGCTGAAAAATTTTTAAATAAAATAAATCATGCAAATAACAATAAAGAAAAACAGCTAATTATGGCTAAAATTACAGGTAATTTCAAAAGAGGTAATGAACGAAATTGAAAACGAATCTCATTTACATTTTGATTATACAACAAATAAAAAAAGAAATGTCGCTCATTCAACATTTCTTTAGATTTTCTTCATAAAAAATTTACATTGCTAACATTCCTTCATTTTCTATATTTCCTATATAAGCTAACCGCTGAAATAGTTAGTAATACAACTATGCATAACCACGCATACGTATATCCCTTCTTATCTACAATATAACCAAATAAAGCAGGCGCAGCAATAATGGCAATTTGATTTAATGTAAGTGCAAAACTCACTGTCATCCCTACCGATTCTTCACTTGCTGATTCCGCAACTTCAGTTATAAAAAGACTAAACCATCCAATTGAAAAGAACCCTAACAATGCACTTACACCATACAATACATTCATTATTGTATGTATGCTCATTACTAATATTAGAATGAAGAAAATAGAAATACAAACAGTTATAAATAAGAGGGTACGCCTATTCCCCTTATAAAATAAATCACTAGTAGCTGCTAATATAACCCTACCAACCATTCCAGAAAAGAACATAACGGAAAATACTTTTCCAGCTAAAATTGGCGTGATTGATTGTTCCAATACTAAAAATTTTATAAAGTGTGCAACTAACACCATTTGCAATGAAATCATACAAATGCCAGTTATATAAATTGCATACAATTCTTTTTTACACATCACTTCTTTTAACTGCATCCAAAAAGAAAGTTTACTACGTTCTTGTTTAACTTTCTCTTGAGTATATGGTTCCTTATAAAATATAAAAAATAAAAACCCTCCAATTATACAAATGCATGCAATGCTATTTACCGCATAAGCCATATTATATTTTATTGTAAGAAACGGGATCAATACTCCCGCTAATGTACCACCAATCGGTATACCGGCTTGTCTAATCCCCATCGCTAACCCGCGATTTTCTTTTGAGAACCACTTCATTATCACCTTACTTCCTCCTGGCTGCGAAACACTATAAAACGTTCCTACTAATAAGAGTACAAAGAGTAACCCATTAAATCCATTGACCATATTAGTCAGTAAAAACGAACCTCCTAGTAAAAATGAACTTATCGAAATTAACAACTTTTCATTGTATTGATCAAGTAGCCGCCCGACAAAAAGCATACAAAATAGCGGTCCCATATTTACAACACTTACTAACAATCCAATCTCCGTATTTGTAAGTGCATATTCTTCTTTCCAAAATAAAGCAAACGCTCCAACACCATACGTTATAAGTGTCGCTGTTGTTTGAGCAACCGTCGCAAAAATTAACATAATCCACTTATAAGTACTATTCACCCTTTCTTCCATTAACATAATAATCCCTCCATCCCCTTCCATTGTATGAAAGTTCTGATATCATATAAAATAAAGATTTATCATGTAATCCATCAAAAAAAATGATACCTTGTCTGGAGGGATGATACTTGGATATAAAAGATTTAACTGTATTTTACGAAGTTGCGAAAGAAAAAAACATATCTCATGCAGCTAAAAATTTAAACTATGTACAGTCTGGCGTAACAATGCGTATGAAACAACTAGAAAACGAATTAGGTGTGCCTTTATTTTATCGAAACGGAAAAGGTGTAACTTTAACTTCTAACGGTGAGATTTTATTAACATACGCCAAACAAATTATCCACTTAATGGATCAATCTGTTAAAGCAGTTCAAAGTAATGGGATCGAACCAAGAGGCACTTTAAAAATTGGATGTACAGAATCTACAACCCCTGTAAGACTTCCATCTATATTAATGGCCTATTATGAGAAATACCCAAAAGTCGAATTAATTTTAGAATCAAATACGACGGAACAATTAATTAGGCTTGTACTAGAACGAAAACTGGACGGAGCGTTTATAGCTGGCTCTACTCAGCATGCCGAACTTCATACAAATATATTTCGTGAAGAAGAATTAGTTCTCATTAGCAAAAAGCCTTTATCTTCCTTTAAAGACATAGGAGACATGAATTTACTTGCATTTAGTCACGGGTGCTATTATAGAAATTTATTAGAAGATTGGCTTCAAGAAGAAGGAATTTCACCTAAGCGAGTATTTGAGTTTGGAACAATTGAAGCGATACTCGCATGTGTAAAATCAGGTATGGGCATAGCAATTATGATGAAGTCTATTTTAAATGGTCATAAACATGACATATCATTCAATCCTTTACCAAATAGCTTCAAAAAAGTTCCTACTACTTTTATTACTAGAAAAGATATATATCACTCTGCTGCATTACAAAAATTTATGGAGATGACTCGCAATGCGTGAAAAGAAAATACGTGGTATGAAACGAAAAACAAACACTATGATAAAGCGAATTGAGGAACATACAAAAACGTTCCCTTCTACTTTCTATAACGATGAATACTGGAATATGCCTTTACCAGTTTCTCAAGCTTTTATCGATTCGTGTAAAACGCCTAGAAAAGTAAAACGATTATGTATTCAAACCTTATTAAATCAAGCAAATCATTTAATAAATATAAAACCTAGGGATACACATACATATCGAGTTGTTGTTTTGATTTCTATAAATAATTTGTGGGATTCGCAAATCATTATATTTAAAAATGAGGACTACTTTCATAATTTCTTTAATAGAGATAGTGAATTTCAAAAATGGATTCTTCTTTCAAATGAAATTGATTTTTGGGAGACATGGGAAATTTCAGTTTGTCATTCCTTCAAAACGCTTCACTTTCAAGAAATTATTTATGATGCAGATGAATGCTATGAAAAAGAGATTACGTTTATCGGGGAGTTAAATTACAAAGGGTATACCTAAAACACTGGTATACCCTTTTCCACTTATTTTTCCTTCAATACACTATGTAATCGATCCGGATAATTTGTAAACATTCCTGTAGCACCCCATTTGATTAACAGTCTCATATCGGGTTTCTCATTAATTGTATAAGGGTGAATTAACAGTCCATTTTTCCTAGCCATTTTCATATATGACTCATCAATAATTAGTTCTCCGTTATCATTACGTAAGTTTGGTCCAATACCAGCTGCATACTTTTTAATTTCTTGAAAATCATCATTTGTTACACTTTTCGGTTCATGTGTAATGCCAGACCATTCAACAATTTCATTGTTTTCATTTGGATAATACCAAAGCAATTGAACTAACGGAATATTTTCATTCATACTATGAATCTTTTTCAAACTATCTTTACTAAATGATTGAATCATAACACGGCTAGAAGACATGTTTTGGCCTACTAAATTATATTTTTGTAACAACGCCAACAATTTCTCTTCCATTCCTGGATACACATCTGGTGATTTTGTTTCAATATAATACTTCATACTTCTTCCATACTTTTGGAAGATTTCTTCAAGAGTTGGAACCTTTTGCCCAACATACTCTTGCTTAGCCTTTTCTGGATACGCTTTATTAAACCATGATCCAGCATCTAAACTCTTTATTTCGCTTAACGTTTTATCGCGTACTTCGCCTGTTCCATTTGTAGTGCGATCAACTGCTGTATCATGCATTGCAATTAATTGGCCATCCTTTGTTAATTGAATATCTAACTCTAAATAATCCGCTTTCATTTTTTTAACTAAATCATAAGAAGCAAAAGTATGCTCAGGTGCATGTCCACTTGCTCCGCGATGTGCAATATTTAAAAGCTTATTCGTATTCCACTCATGCTTTCCTTCTGCTTTCGCATGAACAGCTCCCCCAGCAAAGATGCTTCCCGTCATAAAGAAAATAACTAAAACGCTAATAATCTTTCTCATCCTTCAAACCCTTCCTACGTTGCAAATTTCAACAAGCTAATGAGATTTACACGAAATAGAAGACACACTTTCATTATTTTTATAAACCTATATTAAAATTCCAATCTTACAAATATACTTTCTCTATATTATTAATATAGAAAACTAGTATTATCCTATTTAATTTCTATAGCCCTCCTTTTCACATGTAACTCCCTATTTTGTACGGTTCATTCAATAAAAAAAGCCATAAATTATTTAGAATACACTCCTGTGTCCCTAAATAAATTTATGGCTTTTCTCAAATATCTCCGGCCTCTATTAACTTGTCGAATTTAATCATATCAAACCTATTGAAATTTGTGAATATTTTTTTCAGTACAGTGAAGCACATAAAACAATATTTCTGTAGTTACTTAAAAATCACATAATAAATTTCTCATTACCTCTTCCAATACTATATCTGGATTTACTACCGTTTTTTCCGAACGCCATCCGATAAAGCCATCTGGTCTAATTAATACAGCACCTCCATTCTCTATACCATATAATTTACTAAAAATATCTTCTGGAGCAATAAAGTCTCCACTTAAGCCAACACGATACCCTTTTAGATGTATTCCTAATTTAGCTGAAACAGCATGTGCTGCCTCAGCCCAAGAACTATTTTCTACTCCTGTAAGTAATACAAAACTGTTACCGAATAAGTCTAATGTAGAAACTTTCTTCCCCTCATACGTTCCCCATAAATGTGGCGCTCGCGTTCCAGGTCTTCCGTTCAACTCTATGCTATCCATTCTATGCGGAGTGACTGAATCATCTATAATCGCCTCTGAACAATACTGATATCCAACTGTAACAGCTAAACCATCCATATTATTCAAACTGCCTTCCTCTCTATTCGCAGCACGAAACAGTAAACTACTTGCATAAGCTGTCGTTAATTTTGCAACAGAGTGTCTCTCCTCATGATATGTTTCTAACAATTTTGGTTTTGCCTTCCCTTTTATAACAGCCGCTAATTTCCAGGCTAAGTTATGTGCATCTTGTATTCCTGTATTTGAACCAAATCCTCCTGTTGGCGGCATAATATGTGCAGAATCTCCAACTAAAAAAATTCGATTTTCTTGAAATTTCACCGCTGTACTTTCGGCCGCTTCCCACGGTAAAACACTTAATATTTTTGATTCAACATTTGTACTTCCAATTGCTATTTGAATAATTTGTTTACAACGTTCTATAGTGAAGTCCTCTAGCCCCTCTCCTTTTAATGGATCGTAGGCTACATGATAAATCCATTTTTTTACGTTATCAACCGGGATAAGTGCACCAAGAACCTCCGGATGAAGTACCATCGAAAAACCGAATGCATCTCCTTGTATAAGCTCTCTTAAATCAGCTTCAAAATAAATATTCATATAATAGCCACCAATGGTTCCACGACCCTCAGTTTTAATCCCTAACTGCTCACGTATTTTACTTTTCGCTCCATCCGCTGCAATTACATAGTCACAATGTATGACACTTTCTTTTTCTGTTTCACGATTTCGAATCGTTGCTTTTACCCCGTTTTCATTTTGTTCAAATGAAACTAATTCATGATAAAAAGATAGTTGCTCGCCTAATATTTTCGCTTCTTGTAACATCATCTCTTCTAAAATAATTTGATAACACGCAGTTTGTTTTGATGGACTAATCTTTTCTATTTTTTGAAGTAACTCTTCATCGTTTCCGTATTGCGTCGCTCTCATTTGTTCCAATTCTTCTTTATTCGCCTCAGCTATTGTATGAACCGCTATTCTTCCTCTGCAGTTCTCTAATGCTTTACCTGCCAATTTAATTCTTTTTTCCAAGCCTAATTCTCGAAATAACTCCATTGTACGTAAAGTAAGACCGCCTGCTTTCGGATGAATGGCAGTAGACGGATGCCTTTCAATAAGTAAGTACTCAATGTTATGTTTTGCAAGAAATAACGCAGACGCTAACCCAGATAATCCCCCTCCAACAATTAAAACTGGTACATAATTCGATTTCATATATTTACCCTCCACATCATTGTTCTGAGCTCAGTGACATAAATATAATCAAAAAAAACATTAAAATATAGACTTATATTTCATTTTGAATTATCATATGGATAGATTACGCCCCAAAATTCCTTTTACCTTTTCATACATCTATAATCCACCTGAATTGTGTCTGTATGAAAGTGTAAAACAAAAGAACGTACTTTACGTTGAACCATGTTCTATCGTAAAAATCAAAAATAATACAAACATTATAAGCGGTCGTAACCTTATGGATTATACAAGGTTACGACCGCTTATTTTATTGTTACATCATTTTTTTTAAAACTTCATCTATTTTGTTATGTAATCCTGCCAATCCCTTTTCTATCTCCCTATAATTTTCAACAATAAAAAATTCATTCGTCTCGATTTTCTTTCTCAATATTGCACCTCGTACAACAATCATGTAGCATTACCGTATCGAAGTAATGGTTCATCATCTTAAACCTTTCGACTAATTACCTGGAGGCAAAGTGATTGAAATGAATAAACAAGAACAATTAAATATTATAAAAAAAGATTTTATTGATTCTCAAAAAGTATTATTGGCAATTGGTGATGAAACACGTCAAGCTATTTTATTAGTGCTAATGGAAACAGAATGTCAAACAGGATTACGTGTAGGAGAAATTACGAAGCAAACACACCTTTCCCGTCCAGCCGTATCACATCACCTTAAGATTTTACGAGAAGCTGGCATTATTTTAATGAGAAAAGAAGGTACAAAGAATTTTTATTATATTGATATACGTACAAAATTAGGTTTATTAAAAAATCTTGTATTAGATATTGAGAAGCTATTGCAAAACTTTTATTAAAACTTGGAGGTATAAGAAATGAAAGCAATGATAATTGATAGATATGGAAAAGTCCCAATGTGTATGGCAGAGGTACCTACTCCTGAAATTAATGAGTATGAAGTGCTCGCAGAAATTCATGCAGCTAGCATTAACCCAATTGATTTTAAAATACGTGATGGAAAAGTTAAAATGTTACTGAAATATGAAATGCCTCTAATCCTTGGGAATGACTTTTCCGGTGTCATCACGAAGGTTGGATCAAAAGTGACTCGTTTTAAAGTCGGTGATGAAATATATGCTCGTCCAAGAAAAAATAAGATTGGTACTTTCGCGGAGTATATAGCCATTCATGAAGATGATATTGCTTTAAAACCAAAAAATCTAAGTTTTGAGGAAGCGGCTTCGATTCCACTCGTTGGCTTAACTTCCTATCAAGCTTTACATGACATCATGCAATTACAAAAAGGACAAAAGATTTTAATTCACGCTGGATCCGGTGGAGTTGGTACTTTCGCAATTCAGTTAGCAAAAATAATGGGTGCTACTGTTACAACGACTGCTAGTGAAGCTGGTGCAAATTTAGTAACGTCTCTTGGCGCAGATGAAATTATTAATTACAAAACAGAAAAATTTGAAGATATACTAAAAAATTATGATGCGGTATTTGATACAATCGGCGGTGCAACACTTGAAAAATCATTCAATATTATAAAAAGCGGAGGAAACATTGTTTCAGTTTCAGGTATGCCGAATGCTCGCTTCGGTAAAGAATTTGGTTCAGGATTCTTTAAAACTCTCTTATTTTCATTAGCCAGCAAAAAACTTACTGCACTTGAAAAAAAGCATAATGCTCAATATTCATTTTTATTTATGAAGCCAAGCGGGGATCAATTACGTACTATTGCAAACTATATTGAAGCCGGAAAAATCAAACCGGTAATCGATCGAGTTTTCCCTTTTGAAGATGCGCAAAAAGCAATGGAATATTCAGAGTCTGGAAGAGCAAAAGGAAAAATAATTGTAAAAATTAAATAATAATAAAAACCTCCATTTTCTTAAAATGGAGGTTTTAAATTTGCTGTTAAATAGACATAGTGCAATGAAGTCCTTACAATAGATTGCAAGGGGAAATATTATATTATACTTTTAGTTAACTTTACAAAGAATACATACGTACAAATACATAACTTAAAATACAAAAAGGAGGAGATACAATGACTAAAAATAATGAAACAGGTTGGAATTTAGATAATAGTTATACGACTTTACCACAATCATTTTATACAGAAATCCCCCCTACTCCCGTAAGTTCACCGGAGTTAGTTAAACTAAACCATTCATTAGCGATATCTCTTGGCTTGACCCCTGAAGAACTGAAAAAGGAAGCTGAAATTGCTATTTTCGCTGGTAATGCACTCCCAGAAGGAGCTCATCCATTAGCTCAAGCATATGCTGGCCATCAATTCGGACATTTTAATATGTTAGGCGACGGTCGTGCTCTTTTAATTGGCGAACAAATTACTCCTTCAGGTAAGCGTTTCGATATTCAACTGAAAGGTTCTGGCCCTACTCCCTATTCACGCCGAGGAGATGGTCGTGCTGCACTCGGTCCGATGCTACGTGAATATATTATTAGCGAAGCAATGTATGCACTCGATATTCCAACTACCCGCAGTTTAGCAGTTGTCACAACCGGTGAACCAACATATCGTGAAACAAAGTTACCTGGAGCAATTTTAACTAGAGTAGCTAGTAGCCATATACGCGTCGGTACATTTCAATATGCTGCAGCTCGTGGTTCAATAGAGGACCTGAAATCACTAGCTGACTATACGATAAAAAGGCATTACCCAGAAATTGAATCCCATGAAAACCGATATACTGCATTACTACAAGCAGTCATTAAAAGACAAGCTAGTCTTATCGCAAAATGGCAACTTGTTGGATTTATTCACGGTGTAATGAACACTGACAATATAACGATCAGTGGCGAAACAATTGATTACGGTCCTTGTGCATTTATGGACAATTACGACCAAGGAACCGTATTTAGCTCTATTGACACACAAGGTCGTTATGCATATGGAAATCAACCATATATGGCCGCATGGGATCTCGCACGACTAGCAGAATCTTTAATACCGATTCTGCACGAAGATGATGAAGAAGCACTAAAAATCGCTCAAGACGAAATTTCGAAATTTAGCGTACAGTATGAAAACAATTGGTTCCTTGGAATGAAAAAGAAATTAGGACTATTTAGCAACGAAGAACAAGATCAATCACTTATTGAGCAACTTTTAAAAATGATGGAGAAATATAAAGCAGATTACACTAATACATTCCGTTCATTAACTCTTGATACGTTAGAAAATATCCCTCTATTCGATAGTCCTGAATTTAAAGAATGGTACAAACTGTGGCAATCTCGATTAGAAAAACAAGAAGAATCGAAAGAAAACGCCTACGAGATGATGAAAAATAATAACCCATCAATCATCCCGAGGAACCACCGTGTAGAAGAAGCACTAGAAGCAGCTGTTACAAATGACGACTATAGCGTAATGGAGAAACTTCTTGAAGCTTTATCAAATCCTTATGCGTATTCTACAGATCAAGAAGAATACTGCATTCCGCCTGCACCGACGAATCGCCCTTATCGTACTTTTTGTGGGACTTGATTAAAAATTTGTTTTTATTTTAACCCAAAATTTATTAAGTTAACTATTAATCACAAACTTAAAAGTTGCTTTCAATATTGAAAGCAACACATTTAGTATCCAACCTTAAACAAGTCACAAATTATAATTTGTGACTTGTTTAATTACCCACGTTCAATAGAAGGTTTGTTTTGCAGGCATCGTTGTATCTTCAGAGACAGCATATGGATTTTCATTAGGTTTTATAATTATAAACGTTCCACCATATCCACTGTGAGCTAATTTATTGCAAAGACCTTCTACCATAAAACCCCATAACTCCAGCTGCTATTCCCATTATAGATAATCCCAGTTTTTTCTTTATTTTAATGCTTCTTTTTCAAATATTCTCTTTTTTATTTCATAACTCATAAAAAAATACTTTTCTGCTTTTTCTATATTACCTACTTTATGAAACTCTAATGCCAGACTTTCAGTATATTCGTGAATATACTCCGATAAATTTTTTCTTTCAAAGTAAGAAAAACCTTCAAGAATAATTTTTTCTATTTTTTCTACCTCTAAATGCTGACAAAATCCCTTTAGAATTAAAAAGTGATATCTATATTCATCATTTTTTAATTCCTCACAAACCTTCAATCCACTTTCAATTAATTCCTTCGCTTTTTCTATTTCACCTAATTTATAATATTCTCTTGCCTCTAAAAAGATTGCCTTATAATGAGTAGGCATTTTTTTAGAAACCTCAGATAAGTGTCTAATTGCTAAAACTGAAAGATTTTGACTCGCATACAATAAACCTAAATTATGTCTGATTCTTAATACTAACATTTCTGCATCATTTTTTTGTAAAATGTTTATTGCTGACGCAATATATTCCTCACCTTTATCATGCTGCTTTAATTCCGAAAAAGATAATCCTAATATATTTTCGCACAGCGCTATGTTCACTTCATACCCTGCTTGTTTAACAAAGATATCTCTTGCCTTTGAAGCGTATTCAATAGCTGAATATGCGTAATGCAAGTGGTATTTTAATATAGCAACTCTATAATTAAACTCTGTATATTCAATTTCATCTGAAATATGCTCTAATAACCCTTCAGCTTTTTCAAAATAGTTGCTAGCTTCACTATAATTAGTAAGAATTGTATAATGAATGGCTTTGAATAAATAATAATAATAATTAGAATATTCATCATTTGGTTTAGGCAATGCATCTATTTTATCAAAAGCTTTTTTCAAATTACCTAAACCATCTATTAGCACTTTATATCGAAATTCTAACAGATAATAGTGAAATGAAACCTTTATATCTGATTCGATAATATAAAGCTTTTTATCGATCTCTTCTTTTAATTTTTTTGCTTCACTTATACGTTGAGCTCTAATATCTCGATACCAATCATTCAGCATCTTATTAATTAATTCATTGCCAGTGATTTGTATATTCATCAAATCCACTCTCCTTCTTTTAATTATCATAAAAATAACATAATTCGATTATTTATATCTATCTATATATTTCTCAACAATTGAACGAAATTCATTCACTGAATTTTGTTCAATATTTTAATAGACCCGCTGTAAATATGAATACTTTTTCTTATAACCTCTGAATATGAGTATCCTTAAAATCCGTCTCATATTTCAATCCATATCCAAACATTCGATCCATTCCAATATGTGCTGTCCATATTAAGCCAATCATTATAACGATATCCATCTTAAAATAGACACCTATTAGAACAATTAATATGGATATGATATATGTGTGACATACATTATATATTTTCGCACCAACGTGATTATTAATCCCATATGCTAACATTGATATATCCGGCGCTAAAAGGAATACAAAAAATATAATCCAACTAAACTCATATATCGAATACATATAAATCGTGGCTAAAAATACAACCATTCCTTCAAAATGTACAATACGTTTTTGCATTATTTATCATTCCTATTTTTCTATATTTATTGATACATTTTCATCGCTGAAAGTATTCTTTGTATTTTTTGACCAGATGGTTGCTAATATTGGCCCTGCAATGTTATGCCATACTGCCGCTAATACACTTGGGAGTGCAGCAACCGGTCCAAAATGTGCTGTCGCCAGCGCAACACCTAAACCTGAATTTTGCATTCCTACTTCTATTGAAATAGCCCTTCTTGTCCCTTCGTCTAGTCCAAGTACGAACGCAGTTATATATCCGAGCAAAAAACCGAAAGCATTATGGAGCATCACTCCAATAAAGATAAGAAGTCCTGAAGAAGTAATGCTACTTACATTTGCTGAAACAACTGCAGAAACAATTATGATAATTGCTACAACTGATATTAAAGGAATAACAGTCATTCCTTTATTAACGATATGAGGGAAAAACTTTTTCACTACTAGTCCTAAAATAATAGGCACAATAATGACTTGTACGATAGAAAGAAACATGGACATAGCATTTACTGGCATCCATTGCCCTGCAAGTAATAGTAGAATGAGCGGTGTAGCAATTGGTGCTAGTAACGTTGATACTGAAGTCATTGCAATAGACAACGCTAAGTTCCCTTTTGCTAAATAAACCATAACATTTGATGCAGTGCCACCCGGTACTGAACCGAGCAACACTAACCCAGCTGCTAATTCCGCTGGCAGATTCATAACGTAGGCTAGTACGTATGCGACAAGTGGCATAATAATAAACTGAGCACATACACCGATAATAACTGGTAATGGTTTTGTAGCTATGATTTTGAAATCAACAGCCTTCAATGTTAATCTCATCCCAAACATGATAACCCCAAGTAAAATCGTTATGTAACTAGTTAACCCGAGAAATGGCGCGGGAATGAAATATGCAATAGCTGCAATACAAATAACCCAAAATGCAAAATACTTTCCAGCTATATTACTTATCGCTTCTAGTACTTTCATCCACTCAGCCCCTATCTTTTAATTGAAACACCTTTTTCGGATTCAAAATATTTTGCGGATCAAGAACTTTCTTTATTTTCTCCATTACAAATAATGCCGCCCCATGTTCTTCTTCTTGATACTTTCGTTTCCCGATTCCAACGCCATGTTCTCCTGTACACGTTCCTCCTCGTTTAAGAGCATACTGAACGATACTTTCATTTATTTCGTCTGCCTTCTTCACTTCCTCCTTATCATTTGTGTCAATCATTAAGAGTACATGGAAATTCCCATCCCCAACATGACCGAGAATACCGCCAATAAGCCCTACTTTATGTAATACCTCTTTCGCATGTTGAATCGCTCCAGCTAATTCCGAAATTGGTACACATACGTCTGTACTCATTAGCTTTTTACCAGGATAACTATGCACGTAAGAGTACGCTAAGTTATGTCTTGCATCCCACAGCTTATTTCTCGCTGCTGTTTCCGTCTCAAACGCAATTTCTATACATTTATGATCAAGAACGATTTCTTTCGTAAATTCAATATCTTGCTTTAACCCTGCTTCATTGCCGTGAAACTCTAAAAACAGTGTCGGTTCTTCTCTGTAACTTGTTTCATTGTAATAATTTACTTGTTTCATAGATAATTCATCAACGAGTTCAATTCTCGCGATTGGAATACCTGCTTGTAATATGTTAATTACAGCTTCTACTGCATCATTTATAGTTGGAAACGATGCCCTCGCAGCCATAACATGTTCTGGTATACCGTATACTTTTAAAGTTAACTCCGTGAAACATCCAAGTGTTCCTTCTGAGCCTACGAAAATACCATTTAAATGATAACCTGATGATGACTTCGCTGCTAAATTCCCGGTATGTATTACTCCTCCATCAGCAAGAACGACTTCTAAATCTCGAACTTGATCACGCATTACCCCATACTTTACCGCTGTCGTTCCGCTCGCATTTGTAGCAGCCATTCCTCCTAACGTTGCATCAGCTCCTGGGTCTACACTAAAAAATAATCCATACTTTTTCAATTCTTTATTAAGCTGAGAGCGCGTCACCCCTGGCTGTACTCTCACAAGAAAATCCTTTTCTCTTATTTCAAGTATTTTGTTCATAAGAGAAAAGTCCATTGTAATTCCTTTTTCGTAAGGAATTACATGTCCCTCTAAACTGGACCCTACTCCAAATGGAACGACAGCTGTTCCGTGCTGAATCGCTATTTTCATTATCGCGCTAACTTCTTCGGTCGTTTTTGGAAAAACAACTACATCAGGTAAACTACTACTATGGTAAGATTCATCTTTACTATGTAACTCTCGTACTGTCATATTTATTACTACTCGATCTTCAGGAAGTATGCCTTTTAATTCATTTACTACATGTTCAATTGTTATTTCCATAATCAACTCTCCTTTTTGATTTTAAAACAAGTATACCATCTTTACACAAAATAATTAGAAAAATAAGATTATTAAACCTGAACATACAAAAAAGAACCTGCAGCACACGCTACAAGTTCTTTTTCACTACATTTTAAACGATTTCTTTATTAACAACATAAACCAAATTAAAGTAACTGCCATCAACGAATGAGAAAATCCTACAATATAAGTTAACCCTTTAAAGTCAGCTCCATTTAACTGAAGAAGCCCTCTCGCTGCTAGCGAACCTAACATTAATGTTAATGCAATATTATGTAAAACAAACCACTTATTAAACCCTTGCACTTCATGAAACGCGAATACTTTTGCTAATCCTAAAGCAATTAAAAAAAAGAAAAAGCCAAGTACAAGTGTATGCGTATGCAAAAGATTTAACAAAGTAGACCCTAAAATCCCTTTATACTTACCATACTCCCTAGCGAAAATCCCTGATAATAAACCGATAATCAAATACGTAAACGATGCATTATATAATTTCTTCATTATGTACCTCCTTGAGTAGAATGTATAGTGTGTCATATTTAGTAATAATGATAGTTATATAGTAAAAACTCCTAGTCACCTAGGAGTCATTGTATAAGCATCTCACTCTTTACAATTAATCCTAATTATAAGATATCTCTCTATACAAAACAAACGAACTTTATGTGAACAAACACCCCCATTAAAATATGTTGCACTTTTGTTTTACACAATCCATACTAATTGTTATAACTTTTTAAAGGTGGTGTAATTATTGATAGTTCTTGAAACTGAACGTCTTAATCTTCGCTGGTTTGATATAAAAGACGCTCCTTTTATTCTTGAGTTAGTAAACGATCCTGCATGGATTCAGTTTATCGGTGACAAAGGAGTTAGTAACTTAGAAGATGCAAAAAATTATATTGTAAACGGTCCCATCGATATGTATAACAAACTTGGATTCGGCCTTTACTTAGTAGAACGAAAAAAAGATCTCACTCCACTTGGTATGTGTGGCCTTATTAAAAGAGATTCATTAGAAGACGTTGATATCGGGTTTGCCTTTTTAGAGACATTCCGTTCAAAAGGATATGGCTACGAGTCAGCTTCTGCGATAATCGAATACGGTGTACAAAAGCTCGGCATGAAACGAATTGTAGCAATTACTTCTGTAGATAACATCGCCTCAGGAAAGCTTTTAGAAAAAGTAGGATTACGATTTGAGAAAATCATTTCAGATTCAGGAGAAGATTTAAAATTATTTGGGTATAACGCATAGTAAAGAAGGTCGCCGTGAATGGTGACCTTCTTTACTATTTTACTGATCTCGTCATAATACTTTTAGTTCCATTTATAGTTTTGCAGTAATTCTTGTGATTACTACTATGCCTTTCATATCACATTTTTTGGAAATTCATAGAAATAAAACTTTCACATTTAAATAAATTATATTAATATATCAAATAAAGGAAGTGAGAATAAATGGAACAACCGCTATTTTTATTAGTTCTTCAATTCATTGCATTCATATTAATCATTTGTATCGTATATGGAATGTTGTACAATACCGTATTAAATTTAAATATGCCTAAATGGACTGCACATATAGTAGCTACGGTCTTTTCCCTTGGTATTACCTATCAAGCTTTTATAAATTTTATTTGAAAAACTTTTGTAGCAATTACTTCTATTGTTGATGCAGTAAAGCTTTTAGAAAAAGCAGGATTGCAATTTGAGAGGGTTATTTCAAGATCAGAAAACGTAACCATTTTTTATACAGTCTTTCCAGCGCAAAATAGTGAAGAAGTTAGTTCCGCTGAAAGTGTGTTTGCATAAAAAGAAATGAATTTAATTGATGCTACAAAAATTTTATTTTAATTCTGGTTCTATTGTTTGGAATCGTTCTAGGGTACCATTTGTGTGGACTTTAAAAATTTTCATTTGCGCACCAAAATGTTGCGTTAAGTAAAATGTATCACCAGTTATTAAATTTCCAATCTTCCAATCAGGTTGATATGTACTTTCCATGGAACTTTCTAAATCCCCAATCATTATTAAATTGATATATAATGAAGATGAACTACTCAACATTTTCGTTAAAGATAGTCTATCAACCTCTAACTACCTAATGAACTCAAGTAAACACATCTTCAGTCATTTTAAGAGGTACAAAAGGCACCCTTTCGGGTGATTTTTGTATAAAAATTCTATTTTTTTATATTCGATACCAACCACGAACCTTTTTAAAATAATAGTATCATTATGTCTCCTTTTTAGAGATTATTTTTAATTACCTTTAATTTTTTGCACCAGAACCGGAAAATCCCTGACTACTCGAAATATCAACTATCAGGTGCTAATATTCAATAACGCGTACTGAAAATGATTAAACATTTTTATAAACCCGTGGAACATTTAAGAAATCAATTTTTCTCTTATCGAAATTTAATTAGCTTACAGTAATACAGTGGTCATATATTTTTAAGAATAACGGAAGAATATATAGAAATTGCTACAGAAATGTGAAGTTTAATTAATTTAGGAGGAACAAACTTGTTTAATCAGCTTGTAAAAGTTATACCGAATTTATTTACGATTGGAAATTTATTGTGCGGTGTTTTCTCAATCACCTTGAATATGAGTGAATATTTAGGAGCAGCCTCCATTCTCATTTTCTTTTCAGCTGTTTTAGATTTTCTTGATGGAAGAATTGCAAGAAAATTAAAAGTGAACAGTGAGTTTGGCGTAGAATTGGATTCCTTAGCTGATATTGTTAGTTTCGGCGTCGCTCCTGCGCTTTTATTTCATACGATAGCAACACCTTCTATTTTAACTTCTTTGGCATTTATCCTATTCCCAACAATGGGTGCTTTAAGATTAGCTAAATTTAGTATTAAACCAACTATTGGATATTTTAAGGGATTACCTATTCCAGCTGCAGGATTATCATTGGCTGGTATGGCATTGTTTTCATATAGTAATGCATGGATTACTTTAATCCTCGCCCTCTTAATGGTAAGTCCCATTAGGTTTAAAAAATTTTAATGAAGGTCACGCCCAACGCCATTAAGGAGCATTTTAAATGGATTTAACGCGTCAATAAGTATAAAAAAGCGGGACAATAATATTAAATTAGGTGCCCTTCGAAAAATTAAAACCTTGTATTTATGGCTATTGGGTTAATCCATCGATATGTTATTCTGAAACGTCAGTCCACTTTTAACAGGAGCTCCCTTTATCAAGAGAGCTCCTGTTCTTATTTCTTCTTCTTTTCTGTCGGTTGGCTTTGTTTAGCAAAATTAGATGAATCATCAAAATTCGGTTGCTTTTTACCAGCATTATTACTTCTACCTTTTCCCATATGTAATGCACCTCCCCTCCCCCTTACTATTCCCAATAAAAAAATTCTCTTGCATCCAAGAGAATTTTAAATTGGGTTCTTATTGATAATACCTAAGTACTTCCAACACTGCCATTCCATAAAAGATGGATCCAATGTTAAATTATTTAATGCTAAAACAAATATTACATTTTCATATTTAACTGGATAATCAATTAATAATCCTAATGTATTTCCTGAATCTGCGACAATTATGATTCCCTTTTCTAACACGTCATCTATAACTTCTTTTAATTATTCTTACCTAGCATATAATATTTTCCTACACATTGAGATTGCATGTTGTATAAGGAAGCCCTTCTTCTTTCCATGCAAGAAATCCTCCCTTTAAATTCACTACTTCCTTTATACCAGCTCTTTGTAAAATACTAGCTGCTATAGCGGAACGTAATCCGGTTCGACATTGCAAAACTATTGGAAAATCTTTCGGTATATAATCTAGTTGTTCAAATAGATTACCTAAAGTGATATGTATTGCATCATGAAGGTGTCCTTCCTCCCACTCTTTTTTACTACGCACATCGATAACCTTAACGCTTCCACCTTTTATATGCGGATATAATTCAATCGATGTTTTTTCTTTGTAACTTTCAAATCTATCAAGTCTTTGTATTACTTTTAAAGGTGCAAAAGCAATAATATTATCTAACCCAATAGATTCAAATTCTCTAATAACTGCCTCTACTTTAACTTTTTCCTCATCTAGAATTATTAAAGTTTCTTTTTTATAATCTAATAACCATCCACACCAAGTTGTGAAAGAATTGTTATAAGGTATGTTAATTGACTTCTCGATATGACCTGCAGCAAAACTCTCTACATCCCTTATATCAACTATTTGATAAACGCTCTTCAAAATTTCTTGAAGTTCTTCTACTGTATTAATAGCAGTACTTTTTCTCTTCTTACGAATTGGCGGACCATACTTATTTAAATTCTTCATTAATGAAAAATACTTTGGAGGCTCTGGCTGTCCCGTCAATAAAGTCGATATAAAATCACTTTCTTCATTACACCGAAATGCCCAATTGAACATCTTTTCATAACCTAATGTAGAAGTTGGAATTGCTCCTAATGCTTTTCCACATGCGCTTCCCGCACCATGTGATGGCCATATTTGCAAATAATCAGGAAGTATTTTTATTTTTTGTATAGAATCAAATAATTGTTTCGCTCCTATTTTTGCAGTATCTTTAATACCGACTGCAGTTTCTAATAAATCCGGTCTTCCTATATCTCCTACAAATATAAAATCACCTGTGAATATTCCTATCGGTTTATCATTCGTATAATTATTTTGACTTGTATCAGTTACTAAAAAAGAAATACTTTCAGGCGTATGCCCTGGGGTGTGAATTACATTAAATTTTATATGACCTACTTTAAACTCTGTGCCCTCTCTAACCAATTTGTATCGACCTTCGTTAAGATATTGATATTTCCAATCACAATCTCCTTCATCAGATACATATAAATTTGCATGGTAAAGATTAGAAAATTCTCTAGACCCAGAAAGAAAATCAGCATGAATATGAGTCTCAGCCGCAGCAATTACTTCCATCCCCTCTTTCTTAGCAAATTCTATATATTGTTCTATATAGCGACTAGGATCAATAACGATTGCTACGCCTTCTTTCTGACAACCGACTAAATAGGAAGCATGTGCTAATTTTTCATCATAAAAATATTTTAAAAGCATAGCTATTCCCTCCAATTAGTTATTTCAAATTAATTTTCAATTTTTGTAACCACTTTTTATCTTCTCCTATAGAATCCCTTTCAGCATTAAATTCCAATACATATATGGCAACATATATCTTTTAAGTAAAAACATACTATACCGTTCTTTCGCTTGATTAAATGGAAACGTTTCTTGAGGCTCATGTTCATAGTTAAATTCAGCAAGTATAAGACTTTTATATCCTGTAACAATCGGACATGATGTATATCCATCATATTTAGCCTGTAAATCTCTTCCGCTAAGTACGTCCATAATATTTTGTTTTAAGACGGGTATTTGTTTTCGAATTGCTGCTCCAGTTTTAGAGGTAGGTAAATTGGTACAATCTCCAAGTCCAAAAATATTTTTATATTGCACATGCTGCAAAGTATAAGGGCTTATATCTACCCACCCCTGATGATCACTTATCTCACTCTCTTTAATAAAATTAGGTGGCCCCATTGGCGGAACAACATGTATCATACTATATGGTACGGTTTCTCTTTTTAGTGTTTGCGTATCTTCAAAAATTGCCTCTCTCTTTTCGGCGATAATTTCCACTAGATTTTTATTATAATTCGTTATAATTTGCTTTCTTTCTAGTACTTGTTCTAAAGTATTTGCATATCGTGGAACCTGAAATATGTTATTGTTTGCAGAATAAAATATTACTTTACTTCTGTTTCTTACACCACTATTACAAAAATACTCCTCTGCTAAGTACATAATTTTTTGTGGAGCACCACCGCATTTAATAGGAGTATTAGGGTGGGTAAAAAGCGCATTTCCTCCTTTAAATTTTTCGATTTCTCTCCAAGTAGAATCAACATATGTATAAGAATAATTGCTACATACCCCATTAGTGCCAATAGACTCTTTTAAGCCTTTAATACTGTCCCAATTTATTTGTATACCAGCTGCTACAATAAGAATTTCATACTCAAGTAGCAGTCCGTCATCTAAAAGTATCTTATTTTCAGATGGAAATAACTTAACAACACTTTTAGGGATCCACGTTGCCCCTTTTGGAATAAGCGATTCCTGATTACGCATCGTACTTTCCTTTGAAACAATTCCTCCCCCCACTAAACTCCATAGTGGCTGAAAGTAATGTTTTTTTGATGGATCAATAATTGCTATACTTTCTTTCAATAGGGGTACATTTCGTAATAAATGTGCAGTAGAAGATAGTCCTGCTGTCCCAGCACCAATTACAATAATTTTATAACTATCTCTGGTCTTCATTATCCTCTTCCTATCTAAAATTGATTTTTAAATTAACTAATTAGTAGCCATTTTTTCATCGTAGTAACATTATTATAAGTTAAAAACATCATAGTTTTATCTGATTTAAATGAAAATTTTGTTAATTTTACCATTAACATTACTATATGCGTGAATCCCCTATGTTACTTCCATATTTTAGTTTTAATATTAAAACTAAATATTGTTATATAAAATAATACATTAAAATACTTTTCATGAATCCGGATAAGTAATGTTTAAAAAACAACAATTTTACTACAGTAATCAAGAACAGTTTTCTAAATTAAGTTACTGCAGAAAATATAACTCTGGCGCAATATCCCTACCAGCTTTCATTCCAATAGTAACTCCATGATATAACATCAAAGATGAAATCCCTCAACTTAGGTATTTGACTTTTTAAATTTATACAAATGTCTTAGCTCTATGTACTGTGATATATAGGTCCACATCAATATGTTATTGCATCATATACTGAACAGATAATTTAAATTACTTTTATAAAGGATGATGAGGATGAACCTAGAAGATATACAAAAATCCTATGGCGTAATTGTAAGTTTAGGAGGATTGTGTCAAGTCACCAACCAAATCAAAAGACACAATTTAAGAACATTTTCTGGACCTTTAGATTGGTTTTATTATCCATCACTTTCAGATGTAAACAGATTACTTCAAAATCGATTTAAAAAATTTATGAAGTTGGAAAATATGATTATAGAAGGTTCAGAAAGTTACGGTCTTATTGAATCAGAATTTGATAATCAAATTAAATGGGCAGAACGAATTACCTACTGTATAAAGGACACTTATTATAATTGTTTTTCAATGCATGATTTTCCTATTAATTCAGAAAAGGATTTGAAATCAACCTATCCTTCTTTTAAAGCTAAATTAGACACTAGAATTAATCAATTCCTTGAAAAAATAAATAGTAGTGAATCCATTTTATTCATTAGAATTTGGGGAAATCGAGATGAAGCGGTTGAATTACAAAACGTATTATCTAAAATTACAAATAAGGATTTTAATATCCTTATTGTTAATTTCAAGGAGGGTATATCTAATATTGTTGAACAAAATTGGGGAATATCGCGGGTTTGTTCAATTGAACTCCCACGTTATCAGGATAGATGGGAAGGTGATGATTCCGATTGGGATGTTATTTTAAACAAAATAACATTAACTTAATAATTTCCTTCTTACTTTTAACATGATTTGGCCCGTAAAATCAAATAGGTGTAGAGAAATAAAATTCCTGTCTAATTGATACACACTTAATTAACAAAACGTTCATATAATAATTCGTAAGTCCTTCTTTATTGAATAAATAGTTCTTTACAAAATTAGTTCCATCACTAGAGCACCTTTATGCGGTGCTCTTTTTTGAATTTATAAAATGTAAAAATAGTTGTTCCATTTTCCTTCAAATGACTAATTCCCTTTGTTATTCTTCTGTTGATTTCTGTATAATCATTTATGCGATCAGCATATTCTGCTTATGTAGTGCATTCACGACTACTTACTTCCATACTTTATCTTATATTTTGTCTTCTTGGATATTTCATTATAAGCTTCTTCAATTCCCTTGATTTCCTTCCCCTTCTTTTATCTTAAGAACAAGCAATTTCTTTCATTAATATTAAATAAACTAAAGCATAGATTTTAAAAGAACCTAATTTACATATAATTAATGATAAACTACAATGTGTATTCTCCACGTTTAATCAGCATCTGAATTATAAATCTAACATATTTTTTTAGTTGATTGTCATTATGGTACAACCGTGTATACATTTACCAAACAAACTACATAGTTTAAATTAGTAAAATATATAGAGAGGAAGGAAATAAATCTATGAAAGTCATAATTTTGTGTGGCGGAAAAGGGCTTCGGATGCAAGGAATTTTAGAGGACATTCCCAAACCATTAGTTCGAGTTCAAGGAAAGCCTCTCCTCTTGCATATAATGAATTGGTATAGAAAATATGGACATTCTGATTTCATTTTGCCCTTAGGATATAAAGGTGAGAAAATTAAGGAATATTTTATGGACTTTAGCTGGAAAGAGAATGACTTTAGTTTGAATTTTAAAACCAGTCAATATACGCTACTTCAGAAATTAGAAAATTGGAATATACACTTTATAGATACAGGAATTGATACAATGACCGGGGCAAGACTAAAAAAACTTGAATCCTTTGTACAGGGTGAAACCTTTTTATTAACTTATGGTGACGGATTAGCCAATATAGATATTGATCAACTAATAGCATTCCATAAAGAAAAAGGAAAAATTGCTACATTAACTGGAATTAAAAAAAATAGTCAATACGGCCTATTGGCGGTCGAAGATGGAATTGCTATTGATTTTAAAGAAAAACCATTACTTGATGAAGTAATTAATGGCGGTTTTTTTGTATTTAACAAAGAAATATTCGATTATTTAAGTAATAATGATGATTGTGTTCTAGAAGAAGATCCTCTTCGAAATTTAATAAAAGACAATGAGCTCGCAGTCTATGAACACAATGACTTTTGGGCTAGTGTCGATACACCTAAAGATTTAAAAACTGTAAATGAAAGTTGGAATCCAAATAAATTTTAGTGGAGAGGACTGAATAAGCATTGAACTCTAATGATAAAAAAATAAGTTTACCTCGATTGTATATCCCCTCTAATGAGAAAATAGTTAACCCACTTTCAACAGGAATTAAAGCTTCAAATCTCTCCAAAAAAAATACTCAAAAAAGAATTGATCCCCAATTCTATAATCAACAACATGATCTAAATAATCATTTCTGCGTCATTGTAGGTAGTGAGTATGTCTTGAAAATTATTGCTTTACAGCAATCATTAATGCAGTACTCAGAAAAATTCACATTGTGGATTTGTTGTATAGATCCTTTTGTATATTCACTATTAAAAGAAATGAGTTTAATTAATGTAAACCTTTTACAAGTTGAAGAATTGGAAGATCGTGAATTAAAAGCAATTAAGAGAAAAAGAAAAGTAAATGAATATTGTTGGACTTTAAAATCTGTCTTGATAGAATATTTATTGGTCAATTATGATTTACCATCTATTCTATATTGTGATGGTGATTTATGCTTTTTCTCTGACCCTAATATTATTTTTGAGGAATGGGGTGACCATTCTATTTTCCTAACCCCCCAAAGAGATCGTGATTGGGTAGAAAAAATGTATGGAAAATATCAGGCTGGTCTAATTGGATTTAAGAATGATCTCTATGGACTAAAAAGTGTAAGATGGTGGAAAAATAAATGTATAGATTGGTGCAGTGCCGAGGCTGAGGAGGGGAAATTTGGAGACCAAAAGTATTTAGATTATATCCCTATATATTTTCCAAAAGTAAAAATTTCAAATAACTTAGGTATAAATGCTGCGCCTTGGAACTGTATATATAATAACGATTATAAAATTGACAAGACTAAAAACGATATATTTATTGAAAACGACAAACTAGTTGTTTACCATTTTGCATGTATTACTATCTTTACTGAAAATGATTTTGATCTTTGGTCTTTGGGAGAAATTTCAATACCCAATAATATATTAAACCATATTTACACTCCGTATTTAGAGAGAATTCAATTTGTTTTAAAGCAATTAAAGGATAAATTCAATAAAGATACTAAACAATTTTTAAGTAAAAAAGATATAAATAAAGCTCAAACTTTATATAAAGATTCACAATTAAGAAGAAAAATGAATCAATCCAATCATTTTATGAACTTTTCCATGATTATAAGTAAAGAACGATTAATTCAAGGATTGACCTCTTATTATTCCTTAGAAAATTTCAACGCTAAATTTACTGTATGGATCTGTTGTATGGATGATTTAACTTATCAAATATTAGAGAAATTAAAATTAAAGCACGCCATACTAATTCCGGTAAAAGAAATTGAAAATCATGAACTCCTCAGTATAAAAAATGATAGAAGTTTACAAGAGTATTGTTGGACATTAAAAGCGCCCCTATGTCTACATGTCCTTAGTCTTTATCCGGAAGTTGATCACATTATATATTGTGATGCTGATATGTATTTCTTTACAGCACCTAATATCATTCTTGATGAATGGTGGAAGTACTCTGTATTCCTTTGCCCTCAAAGAAGCTCTACTGAAATTGAAAGCATACACGGTATATACCAAGCTGGTTTAGTAGGCTTCAAAAATGATCAAAATAGTAAAGAAATTTTAACATGGTGGAAAGATAAATGCCTAGAATATTGCAATAATCAATATGATGTTGAAATGAATAGATGGGGTGACCAAAAATATTTAAATCACATTCCTAACATCTTTTCTAATATAAAAATCATGACTCATAAAGGTATTGATGCAGCACCTTGGAATGTCATTTTAAATAGCAGTTCTATATCCAAAACAGATAATAAAGTTTTTATTGATCAAGATGAATTAATAGCTTTTCATTTTGGAAGTATGCAAATTATTAATCCAAATGAGTTCGATTTATGGAAACAAGAAACTTTAGAATTACCTCCAGCAGTTTTAGATTATATATACATTCCTTATATTGAACAATTGAACAAGACATGTCATACCCTTCATAATACTTTTCAAAAATCTCCCTCCTCTTTATTTGCTGACCAAATTGATACAACAACAATAAAAAATTATTTTAAATACCCCTCCCCTCATCACAATTAAGACTGATACTTTCCTTATTTAAAAATAAATCTATTTATTTCAGCAACTAAAAATACATCTTAATAAAGGATAGATTATCACTATGATTGCTTCATTTAAAAATAAAACTTTCCTTATTACTGGTGGATACGGTTTTATTGGTTCTCACTTGGCACGAAGACTTTTAAATTTACAAGCAAAAATTGTTCTTTTCATAAGAACACCATCAAACTCTTGGAGACTAAAGGATATTCTAAAATATATTGAAACCTATGAAATAGATATACGAGATAAAAAACAAGTACAAGATGCAATAAAGAAAATTAATCCCGATTATATCTTTCACCTGGCAGCCTATGGTGTAAATTCTGCCCATACAGATTACATCCATGCTATAGAAACAAATGTTATAGGGACTTGTAACATTATTCAAGCAGCAAAATTGGTGAATTGTAAAAAAATCATCAATTTTGGGAGTAGTTCTGAATACGGTAACAAGATGGAACCTATTCATGAAAATATGTTACTAACTCCTGTGGACATCTATGGAAGTACCAAAGCTGCTGCTACTATACTGGCCCATCAAATTTCTAGCGAAAACAATATTAATCTTATAACATTAAGACCTTTTGGCATATTCGGAGAAGGCGAAGAGCCGCATAAAATTTTTAGCTATATAATCTTGCGAGTATTACAAAACAAAGATGTAAATTTAACTTTATGTAATCAATTAAGAGATTATTGTTATATAGAAAATGTAATAGATGCCTGTATCCTAGCAGTAGAAAATACTACTGTACAAAATGAAATCTTTAATATTGGGAGCGGCACTATTCACCCCTTGAAACATTATGTAGAATTATTATTCAAACATTTGAAAACCAATTCCAGACCAAATTACGGTGCAATTTCCTCTAGAACAAATGAAAGATGGGTTCCTGAAGCGGATGTGCAAAAAATAAAAAACTCTCTTTCCTGGGAACCTAGAATTAATATTGAAGAAGGAATTATAAAAACTGTTAATTGGTATAAAAATAATAAACATTTATACCTAACTCCCTAAAAATAGGGTACTAAAGGAGGTGGACTAATTGTTAAACCAAAACTTTAATAATGCTTTTTACGGAAAAAGAATTTTAATTACTGGACATACTGGTTTTAAAGGTTCTTGGTTATCCCTATGGTTGAATGAATTAGGTGCTGCTGTAATCGGATATTCATTAGATCCTAAAAATAAAAATGATAACTTTAACATTACTAACCTTCAAAATAATATAATTGATATTCGTGGAGACATTAGAGATTTTAATAAATTAAATAAGGTTTTTACAGATTATAAACCTGAAATTGTATTCCATTTAGCTGCCCAACCTCTAGTTAAGTATTCATATGAATATCCTAGAGAAACATACGAGGTAAACGTTGTAGGAACTATGAATGTACTAGAGGCAATTCGATTACATGAATCAGCTAAAATAGGAATTATGGTGACAAGTGACAAGTGCTATGAAAATAAAGAATGGCCTTGGGGTTATCGTGAAATTGACCCTATGGGCGGCCATGACATATATAGCTCAAGCAAAGGATGCTGCGAACTTTTAATTTCTTCCTATCGTAATTCTTACTTTTCAGAAGAAAAATTTTCTCAACACAAGAAAATAATTGCAAGTGTTCGAGCTGGTAATGTAATTGGTGGTGGTGATTGGTCAATAGATAGAATTATTCCCGATTGTATACGAGCATTAGAATCAAACAAAAAGATTATTATTAGAAATCCTACTGCTATTAGACCCTGGCAACATGTACTAGAACCTTTAAGCGGGTATTTACTCCTTACAGAAAAAATTATAAATAATGGTATCCTTTTTTCAGGAGCATGGAACTTCGGGCCATCCCTAAGCAATATTGTTTCAGTAGAAAAATTAGTGACCAGTTTACTAGATATTTGGGGCTGCGGGGATTGGACAGCAGAAAATATAGGTCCAATAAATTTTCATGAAGCAAATTTACTAAACCTTGACATTAGCAAAGCAAAATTCAATCTTAATTGGCAGCCAAAATGGTCCCTACAACAGACTTTAGAAAATACAATAGAATGGTATAAACATTATAATTCTTACACCAGTTCTGAGATGAGAAATCTATGTATTAGCCAAATCAAACAATATTGCATGCTTTGAACTACTCCCACTTACCCATACTTGCTGTGAGTTCCTTATGCAGGGAGTCTTCTTGGCTAAAATAATAAAAGATACATTAATTTTTATAGTCTAAATTATAAACCTACTATACCTAAAATTATGTGATTGTCCATTAACAAAAATTTTATTTCTTCGGTTATTTCAAATCAACTATTTACATTATATTGAAGAATAAAGGAATCACGTATTTTTCTAGTGATTCCCTTGTTCTGAGAAAATAATGTCTTGCTTTAACGACAATACAGTATATGTGATTATTAATTTATTTGTTCTAGTTATGAAAAAATCTATTCCTGTCAAAAGAGCTTTCTTCAAAGAAAAACTTCCTTTTTTTTTCACTTATCCTACTTGAAAAGTAAATAATGTTATTTTTCAGATAATTATATCTACTATTTATAGAATTACACTGAGCTTTAACAAGTTTATGCTTATATATTGATTCTCTTATTTATTATCACCAATGTTGATAAATTTATGCATAGCTTATTCTATACACAAATAGCTTTTTGAATTATCTTTTCAGAATAAATAAAGGAGACTTTCTCTTTTATGCACTTTCCCCTTACCAGTCTTAAATTTCCCTTTAATCAACAATAAGAACAAATCTTCAATATAGTACATCTTCTATAAAATAAAACCATACGTAAGATAATTTTACTATTACAAATAATGACATAGTCTGTTTCACCTTTTACATTATCTAAAAAAGAACTTGTAGGAATTCTTACAAGTTCTTTTTTATTTCCTTTATTCTCTTCTTATTTACATACGCAAGATTTATACATTTGGTGGTGATACATACTATATTTATCCGATAAAATAATCTAAAAATTAACACATAATTGATCGTTTTAAGAAAAAGAAATTTCATAAATCTTCAATCACAGTTTCTTAGTTCACCTAATAGAACGTATAAAGACTCATATCATCTTTTGATTATTTTTGGATGTTTTATTCTACGTATATTCGACACAAATTGATTGTTTTTTATGAATTTTCTTGAAAAATATTGTAATATCACTCCATTTTTTCTTCTATTTTGTTATGATGTTTATAATTAAATTGGATTAGGATTTTTTTAGAAAATGGGGGCGTATATTATGAGTGTCTCAGTAAAAGGAAATGAGCAATTAACCTCTCTATTGAACGACTGGTATCGATCTATGCTATCTCAGCAAGTTATAAAAGCTACTAATCTAAAAAAGAAAATTGATGAAAAAATTAATAAGTTAAGCATTGAACCGAATCAAGAGCATCAGGATCAAAATTTGTTACTATACTATTCACTACTCGAATTTCGTTACAAGGTCTTAACAGATAGCCTTGGTATTCAACAAAATAGTTTTGATACTATTAGCGATTATGATATGCCTACAGATCAATTTCTACAATTCTATTATCATTTTTTCAAATCCATTCATTCCACTTTTATATCAAATTATACTGAGGCAGAGGAACATTATAAACTAGCAGAAAAAATATTGGTAGCTATACCAGATGAAATTGAACACGCCGAATTTTACTATAGAATTGCTACTTTCTATCACCATACCTATAACAATCTCGCTTCTATCGAATACGCAAATAAATCGAGAGCAATCTTTTCAAAGTACGAAGGTTATGAAGTAAAAACAGCCTTTTGTAATAGTTTGCTAGGTGGTTGCTGCATCTATTTAAAACAGTACGAACAAGCAGAAGAATATCTACATTGTGCAATTGATTTACTACAAAAAAATAGGGAAGAAGATTCCTTGTTATACGTAAAAAATACTATGGGGTGGCTGTATTCTGATCAAAGTATGTCTACTTTAGCTATTCGTCACCTTTCAGAAGTAACAGAGAAAATCCCTACACACTTCAAGGCCATCTTCCTACAAGCTAAGGAACATTATAAGTTAGGAGAACAATCAACGGCCAGCCAACTCATTGATAAGGGACTACAGATTTGCAGAGAGATTCATAACGAAGAATATACACACCACTTCTCTATTTTAAAAAAATTAAATGAAAATATTCCATTGGAAGAATTAGAAAAAATCATTCAAGAAGGAATCTTATACTTTGAGGAAGAAGAATTATGGGAATATGTTGTCGAATACGCCGAATTATTTGCCACAAAATGTAGACAATTAGAGAACCACCAAAAAGTAAGTGACTATTTCCATATTTGTTATCAAGCAAGACAAAAATCAATCGCAAAAGGAGTGTTAAAATAATGAAAAAAATTAGCTTATTATTATCAAGCATTGCTTTTATTGGGGTATTAACGGTGGGAATTTTTCAGTTTTCTAAAACAGATCAGCTTGCTACTCATGGGCATTATCCTGCTCCTTCATATAGTGTTGGCGATTATGGTGGTGCACCACCACAAATTTAATGTAAATGTATTTAAAAACCCTCCAAATGGAGGGTTTTTAAATGGCTTATCTGCCTGTTCAATACGCATAGAGAGTACATATTATACTTATTTACTATGTTATAAGATTTTTCATTTCCACTCTGTAACAAGATTCTAGCATTCTCTCCTAGAATCTCAACTTAAATCTTAAATCCACCAATTAACTCTTGAAGTTCTTCCGCCATCTGTGCTAATTGTATTGCTGAAGAATTTATCTCTTCCATAGAAGCATGTTGTTCCTCAGATGAACCAGCTATCGTTTGCATACTTGAAGAATTTTCTTTTACAGCCATAGCTATTTGATCAATCGATGTATCGACTTTCATTGCATCAGTAGTCATTGTATTAGATAGTTCCACCATATCATGCACTTTTGACACAATATCATTTGCAGATTTTGAAATCTCATAAAAACTTTGTTTTGTATCGTTAGCAACTTTAATTCCCGACTGTACTTCTACGCCTACTTCATTCATAGCTTTTACAGTCTCATGTACGTCTGCTTGTATTTCCTTAATTAAACTTCCAATTTCCATTGAAGATCCGGATGATTGCTCCGCCAACTTTCTAACTTCATCGGCAACAATTGCAAACCCTCTCCCCTGTTCCCCAGCTCTAGCTGCTTCAATCGCTGCATTTAATGCTAATAAATTTGTTTGTTCCGCAATATTTTGAATCGCTTCTAATATACTGCCAATTTGCTGTGATTTCTTATCTAATAATTTTATGACATTATCGGATTGAGAAACAGAGTGATGGATAGACTGCATTTGTGTTACAGTTTGTTCTACTAATTGTTCACCTTCATTGGCTTTTTGTTTAGTGTATATGGATGAAGCCGATACTTCAGAAGCATTCTCAGCTACGTATTGAATATTTCGTGTTACCTCACCAATTAATTCAGCTCCAGACTCAACTTCATTATTTTGAACCTCTGCACTGTTCGAGATTTCTTCCATCTCTTTTGTAATTTGTTCTGTCGCAACACTTGCTTGCTCTACGCTAGCAGTTAGTTCCTCAGAAGACGCAGCTACATGTCCTGCAGATGTGTTAATTTGAGAAATAATATTACGTAACGACTCTGCCATTGTATTGAAACTACCACCTAATTGACCAAGTTCATCCTTTGAACGAATATCTATTTTCTCGGTTAAATCTCCTTGACTAATTCTTTGAGCTGAAATGACTAATTGTCTTAGTGGAGTAATTATAGATTTGAGTATGAATAGAATTACAATTCCACCTAACAATAATGAAGCACCTATTATAGTGAGCGTTTTATAAAAAATAGGATTGGTAGCTTCTTCAATTTCTTTCGTAGGCATTACGCCAGCTATTTTCCAACCTGTTTTTTTATTTGTCTTAAAGCTTATGTTTCGATCTTCACCATTGAGGCTATAAGTAATTACTCCATCTTCTGTCTTGTACAATTCATCCACTAAAGTTTTATCTAATTTCTCTCCAGGTTTTAGTGATGGATGAACAACTATAGTTTTATCTTGACTAACTATAGATACAAATCCTTGCTTCCCAATTTTTATCATTTTGGATGTTTTTACGATATCTTTAATATTCAAATCTACGCCAATGACACCACTTTTATCTGCATTCTGCTTTGCAATTGCAATTACCATATTTCCTGTAGACTTTGATTTATATGGAGATGAAACAATAATCTCTCCATCTGCTTTTACTGCATCCTTGTACCAACTGCTTTCTAGCGGATTAAACCCTTCTGGTATTTTTCCAACAGGTGCATGAATAAATTGATTGTTACTGGATGCCGTATAAATCGTTTCTATCTCTGGATGTAACTGTATATATTGATCAAATTTATTCTGTACATTTTGCGATTGTTCAGGATTATAATCCCCTTGTGTGAGTACCTTTGCAAAATGAGTGATATCTGTATGCTTATTTTCTAATTCATCATCAACAATCTTATCTAAAATACTTATATTATCTTTTGCTGATTGTAGAATTGTTTCATTAAGATCTGTTTTTGCTTTATTATAAGATGATACTCCTACGATAAGGCTTGGTATAATTAATATTGCTATAAATGCCATAGACAACTTCGTTTTAAGCTTTATTTGCCCCAATCTTTCTTTTATATTAAACACTAGCTACTTCTCCTTTTCATTTTTACTACTTATATAGTTTATTTAAATTTTTCTCCTTTACTTTTCCACATTCATTTATGGTACCATTCGAAATGAAACCACAATTACATCCTATTATCCGTACTTTATAATTTAGAGATTTAATTTTCACAGACAGAGTTTTATCTGCTCTCCTTTCGAATATGTTATTTTTCTAGATTCAGCAATTATTAGACTACGAATTATTCCAAATAAACTTGATGCAACATATACTTCATTTAAAAAATAATTATTGGATTTGTTTGGATAAAAATCTAGTTTAGCGCTAATCCAATCGGATGAAATTCTTACCATATTACATTCACTAAACATAAATAAGTAAATTTATTTCTTTCAATACTTATATTTAACTGCCTTTTAACCATTCTAACTGTATTATTTCATCGTTTTATCTATTTATTACAACCACTTTTGTATTATTGAATCACTAAACTATAAATTCTAAATAGGAGAATAAAATAAATTAGAGAATTACATTGTAACACATATATATAAGTTGTTAATATTAAAATTTAAAACTTTACTATTTTTCATATGCAATATTACATGCGAAAAGCCATAATTTTTTTGTTATACTATGCATGTGGATTTTTCATCCAAAATCCACCCAAACGCATATTTATGTATATGCCACCCTAATTGATGAAAGTGAGAAGAGTGTTTATCATTTTTCTCACTTTCATCAATTAGGGTCTGTTAATATTGATTATTGATAAAAAGTATAAAATAAGGGAAGACACCTTAGAGTTGGTGCTTCCCTTATTTGTTGATTATTCAAATCTAAAATAGGTATTTTCTAAACCTATTCTTTGCTTTAATGTTCTGCCCAAAGCATAATTATTTGGTAATTCTTTTTCAATGACACAAATAATATAACCTGCTTTTCCTGTTGTTAAATTAGTTAGTTGTAAGTAGTTAGTGTTGTCGTAGATATAAGAAATAATATATTCATAGAAATTATTTTCTTTATCTTCTCTATTCATACCAACATTGTACAACCTAACTCTTGCTCCTATCCAAATTTCCTCATCAACATTACTTAAAGGCATCCATTTCGAGTTATCCAATATTTCACCCTTTTCTTAATTCATTCGTTTATACACGAATGTTGCTAGACACAAACTATCATAAGCATCCGTCATTTCATTGATTAGACGACCACCGACAGAGAAAAAAGACTCAACATAGCTTTTTACCCATTGAAACACTTGCTCTTTTAGTTATTTTTACATTTTGAATCTACGAAAATGAATTCCCTTATAAAAACTCTAACAGAGAATCTTCCTTCCAAATTTCACCTAGGGAATTATTTGTTTTCCAAAAAACCTACCAACATCTTTATCAACTCATTTTAGAATATTTAAACAATAATCCCATATACATTACCTGCATAAATTATTCATTTTCTTTTATATAAGACCTATCTTCTTACTTTTAATAGATTATTAGACATTGGATTATTATACATAAATCCCAAAAACATGCGGTATTTTGTAGAATTTTGTCTATCAATATGTATGTACACCCTTTTGTAGTGGATATAGACTGTGAGGTGTAAGGAGATACCTTACAAAATAATAAAAAGGAGATTATAGAATGAGTAGATTAACAAAATTCTCAAAGTTAGTATTTGCAACTTTAATCGCGGGAAGTAGTCTAAGCACCTTTGTTTCGTCACACAGTGTACAAGCTGACACCTTAGATCCTAATTACCAAGACAATGTAAAATTCATACCCCCTTCTAGTGCTAGGCCAAAATTAGAACAAAAAAACACTATTGTTCCAGAAGCAAAAGTTGTTAAAAACCATTATGTAAAGTACTCTAAAGCACATTTCCAAACTAAAGAAAGTATACCAAAAGAGATTTATTATTCTTC